>JAJTBH010000030.1 GCA_021287005.1 Anaerolineae bacterium | reverse complement strand
TAAAAATATAAAAACTGTAAGGTCGCTGTAATTATTTTGTATATATAATGAGTTTAGTGGTCTTTCAAACCACGGAAGGAGGTTCAAGCAAGTAAAATATGGAACCGATCTACGAAGAAGGGAGAAAGAGCGGGTAAAGAAGTATCTGGCGCAGGATTTGTAATAAAAAGCCAGAAGCCCGACACGGCGATAAAGTGTCTTTATCGCGCTCTTTCTTCGGCAAAAGTAACAACTCACAAGCGGGTGGGAATATCCCACCCGCTATTTTTATACAAATGTCTATAAATATTCGGGGAAAATTAGTTGACTCTGTTATGTGAATCGTTATAATAATGGTACTTAACAAAAGCTAAATAATTTAATATCCTGGGGGGAATAACGCCATGTTTCGTCGTTTCATTAAACAAACATTATCGTCCAGATTATTAAGTATCCCCTTATTTATCGTTATTTGTCTTCTGGTAGCCGGCAATGTATCGGCTGCAAGCGTTTATAAAGCTGTCTTAATCAAGGATATTTATGCAGACAGTGGCAGCAGTTCAATCTCCGGCTTGATTAATGTCAACAATACATTGTATTTTTCATCAACCAGTTCTTCTGCAAACCGGGAGTTATGGAAAAGCGACGGCACCCAGGACGGCACACAAAAGTATTACGACTTTTACCAGGAAAAATTAAAAAATTACATTCCTTTTTTTAGTTTTAAAGCCGGTAATGACCTGTTCTTTTTAAGTTGGGACTCGAGCAATTCTTTTGTCAGTTTATGGAAAAGCGATGGTTCCTCATCCGGAACAGCTATCGTGTCTGACTTTAGTTCGGATATATATAATTCACCGGTAAACGCAAATGTGGGCGCGGATGGCACCATTTATATCTGTGGTTTTTATAATCGTCCCCAGGGTACCAGCGTCTGGAAAAGCGACGGCACACCTTCCGGAACGAGCAGGGTTTTCAAAAATTCCAGTTCGGTAAACGAAGAATATACCTGTAATATACTGCCGGTCGGCGACACCCTATTTTTAACCATGAACGATTCTTCACATGGCCCGGAATTATGGACCACTGATGGTACTGAAGACGGAACAACTCTGTTAAAAGATATCCATCCCGGTACGGCCGGTTCAAAAATTAAATTTCTGAGCGATAACGGTGATGTCCTTTATTTTTCTGCCGATGACGGTACGCACGGTGTAGAACTGTGGCAAAGCGACGGTACGGCTGATGGCACGCTTTTGATTAAAGATATCAACCCCGGCGGCGGCAGTTCCAACCCGGCGAATGTTTTATATCAAAGCGGACTTCTTTATTTTGCAGCCGATGATGGCACGCACGGCAGTGAGTTATGGAAAAGCAATGGCAGTGAAGCCGGTACGTCGCTGGTCAAAGATATTTTCCCCGGCAGCGGCAGTTCGGATGTCGGCAAACTGACTGATTTAAATGGAAGCATCCTGTTTAGAGCTGACGATGGGCGTCACACCACTGACGATCCGGACAATATTCACGGTTGGGAATTGTGGAAAACCGACGGCACACAATCTGGCACAGTGATGGTAAAAGATACTAACCCCGATGATGAATTCGGTGCTCCTCTTTTTGATTTTACCGTTTTTGATGGGCAATTGTTTTTTAGTTCTTTTGGAACGGGCAGTAATACCAATAACGGCATCTGGCGCAGCGACGGCACCGCCGCCGGCACCATGCAGGTTAAAGCTTTTTGCCCCAATACGATGACCCAATGCCTGAGTTCATTAACCCCCATGAATGGCAAATTGTATTTTTATACCTTCAACGGATCGGAAAATGCCCTGTGGTCCATTTCAGAAGGTGAAGCGCCTGTATTTGCCCCCGCAGGTGGCGGCAGCCTGGTTGATAATTCGGTCATCACCGACGGCATCACCCAGTTTACCGTGGCTTTTGATATGGATGTTAAACATGACGGCAGCGCCGGGGCGGCCAATAACCCGGTCAATTATCTGTTATTTGAACAGGGGCCCAACCGCAGTTTTGACACCCAGACCTGCGCCGCGGGTATCGCCGGGGATGATGTTAACATCGCCATCAACTCGGCCAGTTATAACCCCAATAATTTTGTGGCCACCTTGCAGGTTAACAATGGCGTTGTGCTGCCCGACGGCAGTTACCGTTTGTTGATCTGCGGCACCACCTCAATTGAAGATCTGGATGGCAACAAACTTAACGGCGGCGTCTCTGACGCGCAGATCAGCTTTACCGTAACGGGCGTCTCATCCGCTGTGTCGCTGCCTTCCACCGGTTTTGCCCCCGGCAAACTCAGCCCGCTCGCCCATCAGCCTGACGCTAAAGCTTATGACTCATCATCCCTGGGCATCGAAATTCCGGCCCTGGGGGTTAAAAGCGAGATTCTCGGCATTCCACAGGCCGACGGCAGTTGGGATGTAACCTGGCTGGGTGAACGCATTGGCTATCTTGAGGGTCTGGCCTTCCCCACCACGCCGGGTAATTCCGTGTTGACCGGTCACGTCTGGAACGCCGATAATAGCCCCGGCATTTTTAACCAGCTCAAAACTTTAAAATATGGCGACAAAATTAAAATCAGCGCCTGGGGACAGGTTTATACCTATGAAGTGCGTGAAAACGCCAAAATTAAAGCCGATGACCTTAAATCAGCCTTTGCCCATCAAAATTTAAGCTGGATTACCCTGCTGACCTGCGAAGACTACCGCGAAAAAACCAATCTTTACGAAACCCGCCGCGCCGTTCGAGCCGTGTTGGTGGATGTAAAAGCGCTGCAATAATATTAAAATTCCGGAGTGAAACGGCGGAAGGAGCTTTTGAAATAAATCCTTCCGCCGTTTTTGCACAAATTCACCGGTTTAGCGATGTTTCGTTTGATGATCAACCGGCATAATAGGCGTACCTGCTCATTGACTCACTTAATTTATTCAAGTAGACTCTTATTTGTTAATTTAGACCCAAAAACCACACAGATTGGCAACTGATTCAAACGATACCCCCGCTACCAGAGAGTACCTTATTATGAAGAAGACCTTTCGTTTTACCACCCTCATCCTGTTGTTAAGCCTGTTCGCGCTGGTTTTAAGCGCCTGCACAACACAGCAGAATGAATACCAGTTTTCAGAAAACCGCGACCAGGGCAGCCTGGTTTTATACGTTTTCTGGGGAGATGGTTGTTCCCATTGTGAAGAGGCCCGCCCGATGCTGGCCAAACTTGATCAGGAATTTCCCGATTTAAACATTCGCAGTTTTGAGGTCTGGCATTCCGATGCCAACGCAGCCCTGTTTACCAAAATGGCCGATGCCCACCAACTGCCCAAAGCCGGGCGCGGAACGCCCACCTTCTTTTTTGGCGATCGTTCCTGGGTGGGTTTTTCCGAAAGCGTAGAGGCAGATTTGTCTGCCGCCATTAAAGAAGTGTCAGGCAAGGGGCTGGTCGTGGACGGCGGAATGGGAATCATGCCCGGTGCAATCAGCCCGACCGCCACGCCGACCCAGGCTGCCGCTGCTAACGGCTTAATCGCACCCAACCCGTTGGGTGCTCCCGGCGCTGCCCCCGATGAAGAAGCCTGTAATATCGACAGTGAAAAAAGCGATTGCGCCACGCCCGTCGCTTCAAACAGCCCCGCCGGTTCTCAGGAAGAAACCCTGGATGTGCCCCTGTTTGGCAAAGTGGATTTAACCAACCAGTCCATCTGGATCAGCACGGCCCTGATTGCCTTCGTAGACGGGGTTAATCCCTGTTCGGTGTGGGTGTTAACCATGCTGCTGGCGCTGACCCTGCACAGCGGATCGCGCAAAAAAGTGTTGGTGGTCGGCCTGGTCTTTTTGACCGTAACGGCCGGCGTTTATGCCCTCTTCATTGCCGGTTTGTTCACCATTTTCAGCGTGGTCAGTTTCATCGGCTGGATTCAGGTGATTGTGGCCCTGCTGGCGCTCTTTTTTGCCGTGGTGAATATCAAAGACTATTTCTGGTATAAAGAAGGCCTTTCCTTCACGATTTCGGACGATAAAAAACCGGGCATCTTCCAACGCATGCGCAAAGTGATGGACGCCAGCCAGTCCTTCCCCGGTTTAATCGGCGCCACCATTGTGATGGCCGCCGGCGTTTCGCTGGTTGAGTTTTCCTGCACGGCCGGTTTTCCGGTTTTGTGGACCAATTTATTGATCACTCAAAAAATTGAAGCCGGTCTGTTCATCGCTCTGCTCGTCCTTTATATGCTGATTTACCAGTTGGATGAAATGGTCATCTTCTTCACCGCCGTTTTCACCTTAAAATCCAGCCGGCTTGAAGAAAGCCAGGGACGCATTTTAAAATTGATCGGCGGTATGCTCATGTTGACCCTTTCATTTGTCATGTTGTTTAATCCAGCCTGGTTAAACAGCCTCGCCAAATCATTGATCATCTTTGCCGTGGCTTTTGGCCTGGTGGGCCTGGTTTTGCTGCTGCACCGCCGCATATTACCGGCCTTTGGCATTTATATCGGCACCGAAGCGGGCACCTGGAATAAAAACGGGCGGAAAAAACGTAAAAAATAACCTGGATAACCAGAGAAATTCCACTTAAAACAACAACCGGGAGCAAAAGTTACTCCCGGTTGTTTTATAGTCAATTTCAGATGATTCAGTCGGTTTTATCATCCACAACGGCGGTGGGGCCGTTTTCCTTTACCGACGTAATGCCATTTTCCATGTTCGCCGCGGCTGAATAGGTTTCACTGGTGCCAATTACCTGGCCGTTGCCGGCTTTAAGCACAAAATAAGGCTGGCCTTTCGCGGTGGCCTTGCGTTCATATCGAGCGTCATCCGCCGAGTTCTTTTTAACGGACTCAATACCACCCAATGCGCTGGATTTTTCCTGATACTGTTCACTGGTTAAAATAATTTGCCCGTTTCCGGCTTTTAGGTTAAACATAAATTTTCCGGAAGTGGTCTTTTTTAATTCGTATTTACCTGCCATGATTTTTCCTCCTTAGAAAATATACCCACGATCAATATTATTCATTTTAGCATATTCTTAAAAAAACTAAATGTAAAAACGGGGCACGCGCGCTGAAAGACCGGTGACCATTTCATAATTGGTAGTCTGCCAGTTGGCAGCAATATCCTGCGGGGTAATGCTGGCTTCGCCCTGGCGGCCAATCAACACCACTTCGTCGCCGACCTGTGCATCGGGCACTTCATCCAGGTTGACCATACATTGATCCATACAAATGCCGATCACTTTTAAAATTTTACCGCGCAATATTATGATATTGCCGGGGCGGCGGCGCACGCCATCACCATAACCGGCCGAAAAAACGCCGATGCGTTCATTTTTGGTGGTGAAATAACGGTGGTTATAACCCACACCTTCGCCGGGCGGCAGGTGATTAATCGCCACCAGGCGCGCTTTCCAGCTCAGGGCCGGTTCAAAGCCGTCCAACAATGGGGTTTCGCTGGAAGGCTGCAAACCATACATGGCAATCCCGGCGCGGCACAGGTCGAAGCGGGCTTCATTTTCATATAACATGGCGGCCGAACTGGAAGCATGAATCACGGCAGGGCGAATGCCTTCATGATTCACCTGCTCGACCAGTTTGATAAAACGGCTTAACTGGCGCGCCGTGGTGGGGTGTTGCCATTCATCCGCGCAGCAAAAATGGGTAAACATACCGGTCACCTGCAAAGCGGGCAGGCGGTTTAACTGGCGCAAAAAGTCGGCGCCTTCTTCGGGCAAAACGCCCAGACGGTTCATTCCGGTGTTGATTTTGGCATGCACCATCAGGGGGCTTGCTGCGCCCTGCATCTGCCGTGCAAGCTCATCGGCCTGCTGCGGGTTATAAGCCGTGAGGGTCACGCCCAGTTCGGCCGCTTCGATTGAACGCGCCGGGTGGGTGTAACTCATCACCAGAATCGGGGTGGTAATGCCGTTTTCGCGCAGCAGCGCTGCTTCTTCCAGGCGGGCCACGCCCACCCAGGTTGCCCCGGCTGCCACTGCCGTCCGGCTCACTTCCACCAGGCCATGCCCATAAGCATTGCCCTTAACGACGGCCATAATATCGGTGGCGGTTATCTGGCGTAGACGTTGAAGGTTGTTAACAATGGCGGCTCGTTTGATTTCAAGCCAGGTTGCTGCATTTGTTATATCCATGTGTTTCTACTCCTCGCAATAATGAAAACTACGTTTTTCGGCCCATTAAGGCTGCTTATGAAGTTGTTTTTTCCGGACAAGTTGAGTTAGAATACATTATACCTTTCAAACCGGTCATTAAAATCATATGAATCTGATTCCTTTCTCACAACATTTCTCCATATTACCCACCTGGTTCCCCACTCAGGCCAGCGTGGTGCAGTGGGGCGGGCCAAAATTATATTACCCGCTGGATATTGAACAAATGGAAGTTATGTTATTGGAAGGTCTTGGGCATCCTCCGGCGCGTTTATGTTGGATGGCTCTCGCAGACGGTTTAATCGTCGGGCATGCCCAGCTTGCCTTTGACTGGACGAACGGCAACGCCGTGATCGGGCGGGTGGCCATTGCGCCCGAGCAGCGCGGGAAAGGTTATGCCATTCCCATGTTGAGATTAATCATGGCCGAAGCTTTTAACCATCGTGTCATTCAACGTCTGGAATTAAATGTATTTACTTTTAATCAGGCCGCCATTCACACCTACCAACGCCTGGGATTTATCCATGAAGGCACTCGCCGCTCAGCCACACTGGTTGATAACGAACGTTGGGATGTGAGCACCATGTCAGTGCTGCGCAATGAATATCACCCCGAATAAAATCCATTCTCAATTGGCCGGTTTTGTAGTAAAATTTTGATTACCAATGGTAATTACCATTGGTAATCAAAATTGGAGAGTTATTCATGCAAAATCAATATTTTGTCAGGCCATTAAACGCCGGCGACGGTAAAGCCGTTATGGAAATTTTTAACTATTACATTGAAAACAGTTTTGCCGCCTACCCCGAACATCGATTACCCGAAGAATTTTATGAAAAAATCTTATTTTCCTGCCAGGGTTACCCAACCGCCGCTTTAACCGATGTTTCAGATGCATTGGCAGGTTTTGGTTTTTTACGCGCTTATAACCCCATGCCGGCTTTTAAAAAAACCGCTGAAATTTCTTATTTTATTAAACCGGGGCAAACCGGTCAGGGGCTCGGCAAACTGATGCTCGATTACCTGACGGATAACGCCCGCAAAATGGGCATTTCATGTATACTTGCCGGTATCAGCTCATTAAACGATCCCAGCCTGAAATTTCATCAGAAAAACGGTTTCAGCCACTGCGGGCGTTTTGCCGGCGTGGGCATTAAACAGGGGCTCGTCTTTGATGTGGTCTGGATGCAAAAACAACTGGAATAAATGATGGCCAAAGGTTTGGACCGCGAACAAATATTAAATGTAACCCTTGATCTGCTCAAGGATCAGGAAAATATTCGTAATGTCAACTTGCGCGAAATAGCCCGCTGCCTGGGCTGCGCCCATACCAATCTCTATAATTATTACAGTGATCTTGATCAAATTTTCTGGGCGGCGCTGGATCTGGTTTTGCAGCGGTTGGAAACCTGTTTAACCGCCAATCTCAACCAACAGCCGGATAAAAAAGACCGGATAAAAACGTTTTATAGCCGTTTCATTGACTTTTATCTGGAAAATCCGGGTTGGTTTCGCCTGACCTGGCTGGAAAAACTGGAAGGGCAGCGTTCACAAGAGAATATCAATCTGACCAATCAGACCGTGGCCGTTTTTACCGGAACCCTGGCAGATTTATATAAAGACGTATACGGCGCCGACCTGCCGCGTGAACAGGTGAAATATATTTTACATACCGTTCATTGTTACCTGCATGGTGAAATATCCATCTTTCTTTCAGGCCGCGGATTAATTAAAGATGCGGCTGCCTTTAAACAGCATGTAATCAATGAATGTCTTAACTTAAATTCTTTGATGGTGGCTTCGCTTAAACAAGGGCAACATGCCAGCCTTGACCGGGCCTTTTTTGATTAACGGGAGGTGTCGTGGCAGACCGGGTTAATTACGACCACGTATCAAAAGTTTATGATCAGCGTTATGACCAGGGCGGACCGGTCGGTATTTTAAATCATCTCAATCAAATCATTCGCCAGGAAAATGCCGGGCGATTACTTGAAGCCGGCTGCGGCACATCTCACTGGCTGTCGCACGTTAAAAACAGCCCCATCGCCTGCGGATTGGATTTTTCACGCGGCATGCTGCGCAAGGCGCAGGAGAAAAATGCGGATTTGCTTCTGGTTCAAGGAACCGCCAAACATCTGCCGTATACCAACGCAACTTTTGATCTGGTCTACTGCGTGAATGCCCTGCATCATTTTGACGAGCCGGCCGCTTTTATCAAAGAAGCCTGTCGCGTGCTGCGCCCGGGCGGTGTGCTGCTTATGATCGGCACCGACCCGCATGACCAACAGCATACCTGGTATGTGTATGATTATTTTCCGGGTACACTCGAAAAAGATTTGCAACGTTTTCCATCGCGCAGCTTGCAGCTTAAATGGATGCAGCAAGCCGGGTTTATCAACTGCGCCTGCACGCTGGTGGAGCATATTCAGGCCGATCTGAGCGGAGAGGCTGTTTTGCAGGATCATTTTTTAAGCAAAAACGGCAATTCACAGCTTGCCTTGCTTTCAGATGCGGCCTACGATTCGGGAATTGCCCGGATTAAAACGGATATAAACTCTGCGCGGCAAAAAAATCGCGAGATCACTTTTTTAACCCGTTTAGACCTGCACATGGTCTATGGGTTTACCCCTGGTTGCTAAAAGTTAATCCTTCAGCTTAAATTGGTCCACCATACGGCGCATGACAATCACCATTTCGGCCAGGTCGCGGGAGGTTTTATTAACTTCGGCGACCTGTGAAGCCACTTCTTCGGTAGCTGACGATACCTGTTTCACCGAGGTACTGTTTTCTTTGCTGATACCGGCAAAGTTTTCAATCGATTGGGTTACCTCGCGCGAATTAGCCGACATCTCTTCAGTTGAAGCCGTATTTTCTTCGATTACCGCCGAAACGGTATCCATAGCATCCACCAATTCCTCAGTTGATTTTCGAATACCTTCAGTCACACTGGCAACCTGTTCGGCCTGAAAATAAACGGTTTCCACGGCCTTTAATATTCCATCCAGCACCTTTCCGGCCTGGTCGGCTTTAATCACGCCGTTTTCCACTTCCACTGCACCGGACTGCATGGCCGATACCGAATCATCCACTGACTGGCGAATGCCGGTAATTAACGCGGCTATTTCTTTGGTCGATAATGCCGAACGTTCAGCCAGTTTGCGCACTTCATCAGCCACCACCGAAAAACCTTTGCCATGTTCGCCGGCACGTGCTGCCTCAATGGCGGCATTTAATGCCAGTAAATTGGTTTGTGAAGCAATTTCTTCAATGGTTTCAACAATCCGGCCTATCTCCTGTGAGCGTTGGCCCATATCGGTTATTTTTTCGGCTGTAATTCCCACTTTTTCTTTAACCGCATACATCTCATGGATGGTTTCATTTACCGTATTCACACCCAGGCGGGCCGATTCGGCAGCTCCGGACGAGCTTTCAGAAACCAGATGGGCATTTTCCATGACCTGGGCTATGGCATTATTGATTCGGGCGGTAATTTGTGAGGCATTTTCGGCCGCTTCAGCCTGGTGACGGGCGCCGCTGGCAACACCATAAATGGCGCGGTCCAACTGCTCCATCGCCCCGGCAGATTTTGAAATCATCTCGGCTTCCTGGCTGACACCCTGTGACACCTGCTGGATGGTGAGCGATATCCGATCGGTGGCAACATTGGCCTGTGAGCTATAAGCGGACAACTGGCTCGAATCTTTTTCGAGGCGCGAAGCATTCTGGTTAATATTGCCAATAATTTCACGCAAAGAATCGATCATACGCGAAAAAGATTTGCCCAGTAAATCATCCTCCGAACGGGGATGAATGTTTACGGTTAAATCGCCATTTGCAAGGCGATCGGCAGCCTCGGCCATTTCACGATTATATTGTATGATCAGGTTAAAAGCGCCTGCCAGCACGCCAATTTCATCGCGGCGCTTGATGCTTACCCGGGCAGAAGAATCGCCTTTTGAAACTTTTTCGGCAATCTGGCTCATGTCAGTAACCAGACTCATGGGGCGGGTAATCAGATAAGCCGCCAGCGCCACTGCCAGCGTGAGAAACAGTGCGCTGAACACACCGGTACGGGTTACATTTGCCAGATAAGCATCCACTCTAATCAGCGAAAAACCCACCCGAAAAGCACCCCAGTGTTTCCCGTTAACTATTACGGGAGCTGAAATATCCCACATTGTCTCACCGGTATCACGTTTATAAATCTGCCGCAAAAATGGCTGCGTGTTTTGCGCCGCTGCCAGACCGGTCGGGTCATTAAATATTCGTTTGGTGCGGTTATTAACCATATCCTGAGCTTGATTGCCGGTTAATGGCTTCGAAAATACACTGTTATGGGTGGGTATATAACCGTTTGTGTCGGTGGCAATTGCAAAAACAATATCAGCATCCTGTAAATAACTGTCTTCAAGCGCCTGCAAATTGGCATCCGTAAAAGCGTCGTAGGCGGTGTGATATTTCTGCGGATTGGTACCGCTGATCGGCTGGTAAGACGTATCAAAAACCTGGGCTTCGCTCAGACGCCCGCTGGCAATGGCATCTTCAAGTACGTGCGTCACAGCGGCTGCGCCGCCCACAGCCATAGATTTACCTTTGGCCAATAAAACATCTTCGGTGGTATTACGCTGCGAGATAACATCATATGTAATGTAAACGCCCAACAATACGACCATCACAGCCACTATCATCAGTGCAGATCTGCGCCTTAAACTACTTTGCATCCAAACCACTAATCTTTGCATTTTTTACTCCTTTATATTTTTAAGGGCAGAAATTAATACAGGACTTTAATTTAATTTTAGAATAAGGACTTAATTTTGCCTTTTTAAAAATCAGCATCAATGATAATCGTTTAAAACGATAGATAAACTATCAAATTTGTTAACTTAATAAACGAACTAACGCTGTTTACCCACTCGCATAAAAATGGGCATGGTAACCCGTTTTACTTCTGCTTCCGGCCAAACGGATTTAACTTCCGCCTTAACCTGCTCCAACGGGTCTTTTCCGGTCTCAGCCTGATAGCGTTTTACCGCCGACCAGGTCGACAGATAGGCCAGCAGTTGGGTTAAATTCCAATCCAGGCTTATTTCAAAAACAGGCAGGTTGGATATTTCATCAAACGGGA
Source organism: Anaerolineae bacterium (assembly GCA_021287005.1). GTDB lineage: Bacteria > Chloroflexota > Anaerolineae > Anaerolineales > Anaerolineaceae > JAJTBH01. The sequence goes on along the minus strand of JAJTBH010000030.1, from coordinate 9,064 downwards.
AAGGAATTGGCCGATAAGCAGCCTGTAAAATGCGATTACCGGCCGACCAGAAAGGATCAATCTTTTTTAATAAACATGCATCAAATAAAACATCAATATTGGAGTCAATTTTAAAAAAGTCATATCCCCAGACAGCCAAAAAGCCGCCCGGATTTAACAAACGATGAACGGCCGTATAAAAATGCTCCAAATTAAACCAGTGTAAAGCCTGGGCTACCATAATCAGGTCAAAATTGATGTTGGAAAAAGCCGGATTTTCTGCACTGGTTACGCAGTAAATAATTGAAGGGTGCCGGTGGGCCTGGTGAAGCTGAGCCAGACTGATATCACTGGCAATTATTTGGTTAAAATAAACGGTGGATAAAGCGGCAGCCTGACCATTGCCGGTTGCACAATCCCAAACGGTGGCAGCCGGGGGCACCAGACCCGCCAGATATTTTATTAACTCTGGCGGATAAAGCGGTCGATAACGCGCATATTGATCGGAATTGATAGAAAAAGAATAAATATTATCCAAACAATACCCCCGGAACAAAAGTTTTCTTTGTATTATTTTAGCTCTTTTTTTGTCTTATTGGACATACAAAAAACGACGCACTTTCGAAACAAGTGCGTCGTTTTTAAAACCCTTAATAAATTTTTTGCCGTCAGAATCAAACCTTGTGCCGTTGTTATCTTGTCGCTTTGTGAAACTTAAGTAATTCTGACGATAGGTTTAAAATAACAACCCAAACATATCAAACTATTAACGCGTTTTAAAAGAGATGCCATCACGTTTACACATTTGTTTTACCACATCATGACCGGTCATAATGCCGCTGGGCAACCCCCCACCGGCCTGAACCCAATGCCCGACCATATAAAAATGGTTAAGTCCCGGTAATATCATGGGAATGGAAGCTCGAACCGCCTGCGGCGTGGGCAGCCAGCCTTCAAAACTGGCCTGCCAGTTGCCTGTGTAACGTTCAAAGGTCATGGGGGTGGCCACATCTACCATTTCCACCTGATCGCTCAAACCGGGGAAACGCCCATTTAAACGTTGAATGGTTTCTATGGCAATGCGTTTCTTTTCGCTTTCATACAACTCCGGTTCGGCTGAAATTTCTTTCCAGTAGTTATATTTTGTACCCACCATTACCGTGAGCGCAGTTTTACCTTCCGGAGCAAGGTTGGGGTCAAAATTATAAATCATACAATCAAGGTGACTAATTTTTTCGCCGGCAATCTCAAGCGCCTTATCAAGATAAATATTAAAACCACCATTGACAGCCGGAAGCTCGTTAAAGGTGCGGTTTACCCCCAGGCCAATTAACAAAAGGGGCGGGAAAGGTGTGTAATCGCGATAAACCATGCGAATTTTATCATCCAGGTAACGCCCCTCGAGCATATCAAAAATTGTGGCATGCCCGTCCGCAGCCGAAATGATCGTATCGGCGCGCACTTCCCGGCCATCCTCCAACAATACACCCACGGCGCTGTTGTTCTCAACCAGTATCTTTTTTACACGGCAGTTATATTCTATTTCGCCGCCCAACTGGCGATAACGCGCTTCAACATCCTGCGCCATGGGCAAAGAACCCCCCAAAGGATAACCCGCTGTTTTATCATTTAACCAGGCCAGGGTAAAAATGAAAGTGGTAGCGCTCATTTCCGGCATCCATAAATTTTTCATTGCCTCCGCCAGAAAGGGGTTTTTAAATCGACTGCTAAATTCACGCATGGGCATGTTCGTCCAGCGTATCAGATGCGGTAAGACGGTCAACATCTTAGGCAAACCACGCAGATTATTAAAAAACTTTATTAAGGGATTGTCACTCGATTCAACCGGCGGGTTAAAACCACTGCACGCCCGCACCGAACCACAAAAAGACTTAATAAAATCCGCGTCTTCCGGGGCCAATTCGATGAGATGTTTTTCGAGCCGGTTGACGTCTCGATAAATATTTAATTCCTCGCCGTTGGGACCTTCAATATGATTAAACACATCGGGGTAGATTATCTCGCGCTTTTGAATTAAACCAATATCGGCCCACATCGGGTAAAAATTTGAAGACGGCTCTGAACCCGTCAGCCAGTGAATACAACCGTCAATGGTATATCCCTTACGTTTCCAGGCGGTCATTAAACCGCCGGGTAAACTGTGCATTTCAAAAATTTTGGTATGGTATCCATTTAAACGGGCATAAATCCCAGTGGAAAGGCCGGCTATTCCGGCGCCGATAATAATAACTGAACGTGATGATTGAGTCTGGGAAGACATAAAACACCTCCTCTGATTTTTTAATTAGTGCTACTATAATTACGATTCCGCTTTAATAAAGTTGTAATTAATATTCTGAGAATAAAAAAGTGCAAATTATGCGTTTAACTTCGTATAATAAAAGTGCAAAGTTGGCCGGTGTTTTAGAAGGAAAAAGTCTTATGAGTATCGAATTTTTTGTGCGTTATTTATTGCCCTGGTTAATTGTGATCAGTGCGGTTTTCAGCACGGTGGATATCATTCGTGCCCGTCGCAAGAATATCAAAAAATGGTATCATATCCCAATCCTGGTAGTGGATGCCATTTGTATTCTGGTATACGGATTCGCAGGTATTGCCGGTTTGTTTCTGGTCAAATAAAACCTCATCTAAACCAACAAATTTACATTTGTTTTAATATTTGATCCTTTTTAAGGGCGTATTCGCTTTCCGTAATCAGGCCGCTTGAAAGTGCCTCTTTAAGACGTTTTAAACGCCGGGTGGGGTCCTCGCCTACTGCCGGAATAGGGGTCAGGGTCGCCGCAATGATCATGCGCATCCGGCAGACCTCGGTTAATACCCCGGCATTTTGAAATCCTCGAACCGAGATCACATCCCCTTTTTTAAGCGCAAATAAAATCTTGTTGCCTTTTAAAATAACCTGCGAAATTTCATCAAAGGTAAATTCAATTTGCTTAAAAATCCAAAATGAGGGCACAATACCCAGAATGCGTCGATCGGTAACCGCCAGTTCGCAGGTAAAAATGCGGGCGGTATCCACCGATACGGCAGCCAGCGCCAGCAAAGGTAATAACCAGACGCCCACCGAAATAATCAAAACCGATAGGCTATCGGGTAACCCCCATAATACCGGAAAAACCGCAAAACGACGCGTGATTAAAGCCAGAGAAACGGGCACCAAAAGGGAAAACAAAACGAAACAGACCGATTCAACCATCAGGCGAATCAAACGCATTAAGTGACGCGAAGGTCTCGTTTGATAAATTATCTCCTCACCGGCTTCGAGTAATGATTCGACCCGCAACATTTTACCCTCTTTGTAGAAGATTAACCTGTAATGATTATATAACAAGATGAATGTCAAAACGCTATCGGGATTACCCACAGGCAATAAATAACGAATCTTATGGAGTTTAATTCAAAAAATATAATACTTTTTTCACCCCTTCGGGTCGAAACCAATTTGGTATAATGAATTTCATCTAATGCAGGGTAATGGACCCATGAAAAATATTACTGATCAAGTGCTGGCTCTTGTTTTAGGCGGTGGAGTGGATAGCGGGTTATACCCATTAACGCAAACGCGTTCCAAACCGGCCGTATCGCTGTGTGGAAAATATCGGCTGATTGACATAACGCTCAGCAATTGTATCAATTCGAGAATTTATCACATTGCCGTTTTAACACAATTTAATTCCATCTCGCTGCACCGGCATTTATCCAGCGCTTATAATCTGGATGCCTTCCACCGCGGCGGGGTGCAAATCTGGGCGGCCGACCAGACCAACGTTTCTCATGAATGGTACCTGGGTACAGCCGATGCCGTACGCAAAAAACTGGGGCGGGTTCTGCAACTGGATAACGACTATGTAATCATCCTGGGCGCAGACCACCTTTATCGCATGGATTACGGCGCCATGATGGATTTTCATCTAAAAACAAATGCCGACATCACGGTTGCCGCCTTACCCGTGGATGCGGAAGACACGCACCGTTTTGGAATATTAAAACTGGATGACTGCCGGCGGGTGGTTGATTTTGTGGAAAAACCGCGCAACCCGGCTGTGCTTTCACAAATGGTCAGTTACCCCGATCAGCAAAAACCATTTATCGGATCAATGGGCATTTACATTTTTAATACCCAGGTTTTAATCGACCTGTTAAGCGGCACCAGCGATAAAGATTTTGGCAAAGATGTGCTGCCGCATGCCATCCATGAATATAATGTGTTCGCTTATGATTTTACAGGCTATTGGGAAGACATCGGCACCATCCGATCTTATTACGAAACCAATCTCAAACTGGCCAGCCGCACACACCCCTTCAATTTTTACGACCCGGACCAGCCCATTTATACCTCTCAGCGTTATCTGCCCGGTTCAATTGTTGAAAACAGCCACCTTGAAGAGACCTTGCTGACCGAAGGTTGTATTATCAAAGAAGCTTATATCAAACATTCGGTCATCGGTCTGCGTAGCCGCATTTGCCCCGGTGCGCGCATCAGCGACAGCATCCTGTTTGGCGCAGACTATTACCTGGCCTATGAAACCAACAAAGCCGGTGAAATTCCCACCGGTATTGGAGAAAAATGTATCATTGAGGGGGCTATTCTGGATAAAAATGTGCGTATGGGGCCTTATTGTGTGGTGCGGCCCTTCCCACGTGGTTTTAATTTTGATACGGAAAATTGGGTTATCCGCGATGGAATTGTTATATTTCCCAAAGGCGCCACCATTTCAGCCGGAACGGTGATCACACCGGATACCGTTCCCATGTTTTTATCCCGACCCAAATAAAACGGCTTTCAACAACAAAAACCTTAAATAACAAAACCCGGCTGATAAATAAAATATCACCGGGTTTCTTTTTTGTATCAACAACTTATTTATAGAAATGGTTAAGGATGATTAATTTCCTTCTTGACAAAAAAGGGGCAATGTTTATATAATAAATGAACGAACGTTCGCTTATTTTTAAGGACAAAATACATGGAAAAAACCACTCTCAGTAAGGGCGAGCAAACCCGCCTGCAAATCATTGAAGCCGCCACCCAACTTTTCTTAAAACAGGGTTTTCACGGCACTTCAATGCGTGAAATTGCACAGGGATCAAATATTGCCCTGGGCAGTATTTACAATCATTTTGCCACCAAAGAAGATATTTTCGAAGCCGTATTTTTAGCCTACCATCCTTACAATACCATTATCCCGGCGGTTCAAAATGCCAGTGGGGATACGGTTGAAGAATTATTGCGTAATATTGCGTCATACATCATCGGCGGATTAAAGAACAATCCCGATTTTATCAACCTGTTATACATTGATATAGTCGAGTTTCAAAAAAACTACACTTTAAAAATTTTACGCAAGGGGCTGCCCTTATTTAAGGAAGTCTACGATAAGGTTTTCGCTGCTGAACCGGGGCGTATTCGCCCTTTGCCGCCCTTCATTATTATGCGCTCCTTTTTTGGCCTGTTTTTTTCCTATTATTTTACCGAAGTGATATTAAGCGGTGATAAAGATATTTTGAATCAAATGTCTGAAAACGCATTTGATCATTTTATCGATATCTACTTACACGGCATTCTCAATATTAATGAAGGTTAAATCAGGTAAAACTTATGATCACGCGCCTGCTCAGCCTTATTCGCAAAGAGTTTATTCAAATCATACGCGATCCGCGCACCCTGGCAATAACATTTGCCATGCCGGTGGCCATGCTTTTTTTACTGGGTTACGCCGCTACCAACGATGTGAGGAATATTGACCTGGTGGTTTTTGATCAGGATCAATCAAGCGCATCAAGACGATTAATAACTGCCTATAAAGAAGCCGATTATTTTAAACTGGCCTATGTCGTTTCTTCTGAAGATGACTTACGCCATTTAATCGATAATAATTCGGCGCGCGCCGGCATGATTATTCCTCCCGATTACGAAAAAGAGCTGACCGCCGGCCGGCCGGCACAGGTGGCTTTTATCCTGGACGGATCGGACCCCACAGTGGCCAGCACGGCCCTGGCCGCGGCTACTTTAATCGGCCAGACTCAATCGACCAATATTATGATGGAGCGCCTGGAAAAACGCGGCATGGGGGGAACTTTTCAACAGCCTATTGATGTGCGCACTCAGGTCTGGTACAACCCGGGTCTTAAAAGCGCCTACTACATGATTCCGGCGCTTATCGGACAAATTCTTCAATTTTTGACCACTATTTTAACGGCCACATCTATTGTCCGCGAACGCGAACGCGGCACCATTGAACAATTAATTGTCACGCCGCTGCGCTCGTGGGAATTGGTGGTGGGCAAATTGACCCCTTATGTGTTAATTTCATTCATGGATACGATTGAAATCCTGGCAGTGGGTATTTTGCTCTTTAGAGTGCCAATTAATGGCAGCCTGACTTTGCTGCTGGTCATGTCGGCGCTTTTTCTGGTTACCACCCTGGGTATCGGTTTGTTAATATCAACAATTGCCAATACCCAACAGGAAGCCATGCTGACCAGCATGTTCACCATTTTACCTTCCATTTTCCTGTCAGGATTTTTCTTCCCACTGGCGGCTATGCCGCAATGGTTACAGGCGCTCAGTTTTTTAATCCCGCTGCGTTATTTCTTAATTATTTCCCGCGGCATTGTCTTAAAAGGTGTGGGCATTTCTTCCTTATGGCCGGAAGTGATTGCCCTGGTTATTTTTGCCATTGCCGTAATGGGGCTGGCGGCGGTTCGTTTCCGCAAGAGCCTCGATTAGTATTAAAGGAGATTGATCCATGCAAGCCAAACCTGTTCAAAAAATTCAAACTTTATTATCCAATTCTCCCATAGCCAAAAGGATTAAACGCATAAAAGAAGAACATCCTGCTATTGGGAAAAAAATCGACCGGATTTTTAACAGTAATTCGCGCCTGGTTGCCCCGGCTTTCATTTTGTTGGCTCTACTGATTATTACAGGTGGATATTTTTTATTGGATAACATGGTGGGTTCCAATAAAAGTTTTACCGTATCGGGCACCATTGAAGTGACCGAAATTCACCTGGGCAGCGAAGTGGGCGGTCGGGTGGATCGAGTGACCGTACACGAAGGCGACCTGGTGCAGCCCAACCAGGTGGTTGCCGAAGTGCACGGTGACAAGGTGCACGCCCCCGTGCAGGGCACGGTGTTGGTGCGCGCCGCAGAACCCGGCGAGATTGTAGGGTTGGGGGGCACTCTGGTAACAATCGGCAATCTGGATGACCTGACTTTGACCGTTTATGTACCTGAAGACCGTTACGGCGCCATTATGTTGGGCCAAAACTGTGATATCACTGTCGATTCTTTCCCGGAGCGGGTGTTTAAAGGCAAGGTAGCCAATATCGCCAGTAAAGCCGAATTCACCCCGCGCAATGTTCAGACCACCGACAGCCGCAAAACAACCGTGTTTGCCATTCGTCTTGATCTGGAGCCTTCAGGCGGACTGTTAAAACCGGGCATGCCGGCCGACGTACATTTTCAAAACAATTATTAACAAAAAGGTTAATTCAAAATGATTTTCGCCCGTGAACTGCATAAATCTTTTGGGCGCACGCATGCGGTCAACAATGTCAATTTACAGGTAGGGGCTGGAGAAATTTATGGTCTGGTCGGCCCGGATGGCGCCGGCAAGACCACGCTGCTGCGCCTGTTATGCGGGGTGCTGCACCCGGACCAGGGTGAAGTTAAACTGGGCGGAATGGATATGACGCAGCAGGCAGATGAGGCGCGCCAGTTAATTGGATATCTGGCGCAGCGTTTCTCGCTTTATGAAGACCTGACTATAATGGAAAACCTGCGCTTTTTTGCCGAAGTGCGCGGTCTGCCGGCCGATGAATGGGCGCCGCGCAGTGAGGAAATTTTATCTTTTGTCGGTTTGATTAATTTTATCAACCGGCGCGCCGGGCAGCTTTCGGGCGGAATGAAACAAAAACTGGGACTGGCAGTCGCGCTGGTTAACCGCCCGCGTGTGTTGTTGTTGGACGAACCCACCACGGGCGTCGACCCGGTGACTCGCCAGGATTTTTGGCAATTGATTATTAGACTGGTAGCGCAGGATAAAATTTCGGTAATTGTCAGCACCCCTTATATGGATGAAGCTTCACGCTGTATGCGCCTGGGTTTTATGAACCAGGGTCAGATTTTATTGGAAGGCAGCCCCGGTGATTTACGCAATCGGCTGAATGGGCAGGTACTTGAACTGCGCGGCCAGCCGCTGCCGCTGATACGGCGGGAAGCTGCTTTGGACAGCGGCGTTGAAGACGTGCAAATGTTTGGCGAACGTTTACACCTGAGGGTTAAGCCGGGTCAGGCAGAGACGGTAATGGAACGGTTAACATCTGCCATTCAAAAACAAAACGGCACCATCAACGAGTTAAGACCGATTGCTCCGCAAATGGAAGATGTGTTTATTGCACTGCTGCAAAATAAAAATAACGGCAAGGATAAAGCGGCATGAACGAATACTTTTCCAATGGAGAAAAATTTTATAATCAAAATTTGGACGTCATCCATACTGACTGCTTAACCAAAGTTTTTGGCGATTTTACCGCCGTGGATAACGTTTCTTTTAATGTAAAAGCCGGCGAAATAGTCGGATATCTGGGACCCAATGGGTCGGGAAAAACCACCACCATTCGAATGCTGCTGGGATTGCTGAGGCCCAGCAGCGGCAAAGCTGAGGTGCTGGGGTTTGACGTGGCGCGCCAATCCGAAGAAGTGCGCCGCCGGGTGGGATATATGTCGCAAAAGTTTTCACTTTACCATGACCTGACCGTCAGTGAAAATTTAAACTTTTACGGCGGAGTTTACGGAATTACCGATCAGGAACGGTTTGATGAAGTACTAAATCTGGTCGGTCTGACCCACGTAAAAAATGAATTGGTGCAGACTCTATCCACCGGATGGCGTCAGCGCCTGGCACTGGCAACCGCCATTGTACATCACCCTCCGCTGCTCTTTTTAGACGAACCCACCGGCGGTGTTGATCCTTCGGCACGGCGCGCCTTCTGGGATTTAATTTATACCCTGGTTGAACAAAAAGTAACCGTACTGGTGACCACCCATTACATGGAT
>JAJTBH010000029.1 GCA_021287005.1 Anaerolineae bacterium | reverse complement strand
TCAATCATTATCTTGTCCCCCTCCTTTAGGTATTTTTTGATTTTGAGCAAAATATTACACTGTGAGTCTCTCAAAAGCAAGCCTATGTTATATCATCGTAAAACAATTCTTAAACAATCTCTACTCTATCACTGAATTAAACTTATTCCCAATAGTTTTATATCAATTCCTATAAATTATTACTGTATAATCAAATCAACAATCACGCTATATTTCAACCAAAAATCAGGGAGGGAAATATACATAAATGGCGATCAGATACCACCCGGAACGTGGAACGATTCTAATCTGTGATTTTCATGGTCTTAAAGAACCTGAAATGGTCAAAAAAAGACCGGTTATTGTTATTTCGCCACAAATATCATGCAGAAATGGTCTGTGTACCATTGTTGCCTTAAGTACAACTTGTCCCTCCAGGATTATGCCCTATCATTATGAACTTAAGCTTGACCCTGTGCTGCCGCCCCCTTATGATTCTCCTTTTCATTGGGTGAAAGGGGATATGATTTATACATTTGGCTTCGAACGATTAGATTTGCCCTCAAAAGGTCGCGGTACGGATGGAAAACGTAAATATGATATTCGAGTAATAAACAAAGCCGAAATGAAAATAATAGAAACATGTGTTCTAAAATCTATTGGCTGTTAGATTGACTTTTAATAATTAGATTGGTATACTGAATTTGTAACTGCTCTGCTTATGCATCAGTATTAAGTCCACCCCAGGGTGGCCGCCAGGCGTAAGGAGATAACAATCCTGGTCTGGTGTCTGAAAAAGGTTCCCCAGCGGAACCTTTTTTCTTTTCTTAAACCCCCATTAACAACAAAATACCCCCGGTCGGCGTTACCGGGGGTTTTAGAAGTTTGGCTCCCCGAGTAGGACTCGAACCTACAACCTAGCGGTTAACAGCCGCCCGCTCTGCCGATTGAGCTATCAGGGAATATTCTTTTTTTGTTGCGCTTGTTTGTTAGTCAAGCAGGTCAATTATAAATGCGGTTTGGCGATGCTGTCAAGTGAAAAACGCGCCTTTATTCGGGCATGGGTTGAAGCTGGCGCACCTCGCTGACGTGGTTAAACTCATCCATCAGCGCCACTTTGGGGCAAAACGAAGCCAGTTCTTCCGGTCCCAGCCAGCCGTAAGCCATGATGATCACACGGTGGCCCAGTTCCACCAGGTGGGCCGCCGCCCCGTTAAGTTGAATCTCACCCTTGCCCGGCTCACCCGGGATGGCGTAAGTTTCAAAACGCGCGCCGTTATCCACATCCACCACCTGCACCCGTTCCCAGGTGAGAATGCCGACCGCGGCCATGATCTCGGAATCGATCGTGATCGAACCGACATAATGAATATCGCGCCCGGTGACGTGCGCGCGATGAATTTTGGCAATTAAAAACTGGCGTAACATACAAGCCACCTTCCATTAATCTGCAAAATGATTATACAACAAAAAAAGAGGCAAAACCGGCTGTAAAACCCGGCTTCGCCTCCCGTTTATATTTTTATAAGGCCGGTTAGGCCAGCATCTCCAACAAAATGGTATTGAGGATGCCGCCGTTTTGATAACAGACCTGTTCCGAAAGGGTATTAATACGCGCCCGCGTTTCAAAGCTGACCCGGCTGCCGTCTGCGCGGGTGGCCGTAACGGTGACGGGGCTGTTGTTTGCCAGCGCCGCGGCCACGCCGCCGATCTCAAAGCTTTCATCGCCGTTCAGAGCGAGTGTTTCAATCGATTCACCGGGTTGAAATTGCAGCGGCAGAATGCCCATGCCCACCAGGTTTGAGCGGTGAATACGCTCAAACGATTGGGCAATCACGGCCTTCACGCCCAGCAGCATGGGGCCTTTGGCAGCCCAGTCGCGGCTTGAACCGGTACCGTATTCTTTACCGGCCAGCACCACCAACGGCACGCCCTCGGACTGATATAGTTTGGCGGCATCGTATATGCTCATCTGGCTTTTTTCGGGGAAATGCAGGGTCACGCTGCCTTCCACATCCGGCGTCAGGCGATTTTTAAGGCGGATATTGGCAAAAGTGGCGCGCGTCAGCACGCGGTCATTGCCGCGGCGCGAACCGTAAGAGTTAAAATCAATCGCCTGTACGCCCTGGGCTATCAGATACTGCCCGGCCGGGCTGGAAACCGGAATCGAACCGGCCGGAGAAATATGATCGGTGGTTACCGAATCGCCAAAAACGGCCAGGGCGCGCGCGCCGTGAATATCTGCGATGTTTTTCCGCTCGCGGCTGAGGTTTTCAAAGAAAGGCGGCTCCTGCAAATAAGTCGATTCTTGTTTCCATTCGTACATGTCACCGGTGCCCACCGGCAGGCGGTTCCAGGTTTCATTGCCGTTAAAAACCGAAGCGTAACTGTTTTTAAACTGTTCGGCAGTCACACAGCTTTCCACCAGGGCATTCACTTCTTCGGGCGACGGCCAAATGTCTTTTAAATACACCGGACGGCCGTTGTGGTCCGTGCCGAGCGCTTCATCGTCAAAATTGATGTTAATCGTACCCGCCAGGGCATAAGCCACCACCAGCATGGGCGAGGCCAGGTAATTGGCGCGTGTGTGCGGGTTAACACGCCCCTCAAAGTTGCGGTTGCCCGAAAATACGGCGGCCGCCACCAGGTCTTCGGAAGTGATGGCCTTAACCACGGCTTCATCCAGCGGTCCCGAGTTGCCGATGCAGGTGGCGCAGCCAAAACCGGCCAGGTGAAAACCCAACTGTTCGAGGAAGGGAGTTAACCCGGCCTGTTTGAGATAATCGACCACCACCCGCGAGCCGGGGGTGATGCTGGTTTTAACCGTCGGTTTAACCCACAGTCCTTTTTCCACAGCCTTTTTGGCCACCAATCCCGCGCCAAGCATCACGTAAGGATCCGAAGTGTTGGTACAGGAGGTAATGGCCGCCAGCACCACGTCGCCGTGGGTCAACTCGACCTGCGTATCGCGCATCACAAGCGCGGCGCGCCGTTCAAAATCGGCGGGGCTCAGGCCAAAACCGCCTTCAGCTTTGGGGCGGGCCGCCGTTTGTTTAAACGAGCTTTTAACCTGTTTTAAAGAAACCCGTTCGTGCGGGCGGCGCGGACCGGCCAGGCTGGGCTCCACCGTGCCCAGGTCCAGTTCCAGCACATCACTGAAAAGCGGGTCGGGAGAACCCGCCTCACGGAAGAGGTGTTGGGCGCGCGCATAGGCTTCCACCAGGGCCACCTGTTCTTGCGAGCGGCCGGTCTGGCGCAAATAAGCCAGGGTCTGGGCATCGATGGGGAAAAAGCCCAGGGTGGCGCCGTGTTCGGGCGACATATTGGCAATCATGGTGCGGTCGGCCACGGTTAAATGATCAAGGCCGGGGCCGAAAAACTCGACAAATTTATCCACCACGCCTTTTTTACGCAGCATCTGCACCACCGTCAGGGTTAAATCGGTGGGCGTGCTGCCGGCGGGCAGTTTGCCGTAAAGTTTAAAACCGATCACGTCCGGGGTTAAGATTTCAATCGGTTTGTTTAACATGGCTGCCACGGCTTCAATGCCGCCCACGCCCCAACCGACCACGCCCAGTCCGTTAACCATGGTGGTGTGTGAATCGGTGCCCACCACGCTGTCGGGATAAACCAGCAGTTCGCCGTTTTCTTCGCGGCTCATCACCACCTGGCTGAGATATTCCACATTCACCTGGTGAATGATGCCCGTGGAAGGCGGCACGACGCGGAAATTCTTAAAGGTTTGCTGGCTCCAGCGCAAAAACTGGTAACGTTCCAGGTTGCGCTCGAACTCCAGGCGCGTGTTGCGCCGCGCGGCATCCAGCGTGCCGTAATAATCGACCTGCAGCGAGTGATCGACCACCAGGTCAACCGGAATGAGCGGGTTAATCTTAAGCGGGTCACCGCCCAGGCGTTTGAGGGCGGCGCGCATGGCCGCCAGGTCGTTTAACAGCGGAATACCGCTGAAATCCTGCATTAAAACCCGGCCGGGATAAAAAGCCAGCGCGGGACGCTGCTCCGTCTGCGGCTTCCAGGCTGCCAGAGCTTTTACATCGGCCGCCGTCACTTCGGTGTCGCCGCCGGAAGCGCGTAAGACCGCCTCCAGCATGACCCGAATGGAATAAGGCAGTTCGGCCAGCCGCGTTAAACCGGCTTCCTGCAAAGCTTCCAGGCGATAATACGTATAATTTTGCCCGCCGACAGTTAAACGGGCGCGTGTTTTAAATTCATCTTTGTTACTCAACTTACACCTCACTTCATCAGCCGGATTACGGCTTCGCCAAACTCACGCGTACCCAGGCAGGTGGAACCTTCCACCTGCTCGGCCAGGTCCACCGTTAACAAACGGGCCTGAATCGCGCTTTTTATACCATTAATAATCAGATCGGCGGCTTCGTGCCAACCGATATATCGCAATAACATTTCACCCGAAAGGATCAACGAAGTCGGGTTGACCTTGTTTAAACCGGCCAGTTTGGGCGCCGTGCCATGCGTGGCCTCAAAAACGGCCGCACCGCTGACGGCATTCAGGTTGGCGCCGGGGGCAACCCCCAGTCCGCCCACCTGGGCGGCCAGAGCATCCGAAAGGTAATCGCCGTTTAAGTTGGGAGCGGCCAGCACATCAAAATCGCGCGGGTGCGAAATGGTCAGTTCGAGGGTGGCATCCATGATCACGTCGTTGATCAACAGTTTACCCTGGGCCAGCGCCTGTGCCTGCTCGGCGTTGGCGGCGGCTTCACCGCGCGCGGTTTTGCAGCGTTCCCACTGCAAAGTGGTATAAACCCGCTCGCCAAATTCCTCCTCGGCCAGATCATATCCCCAGGCGCGGAAACTGCCTTCGGTAAATTTCATGATGTTTCCCTTGTGCACCAGGGTTAAGCGGCGGCGTTTGTTGGTGAGCGCCCAGTTAATTGCGGCACGCACCAGGCGTTTGCTGCCATCTTCAGACATCACCTTAATCCCGATGCCGGATGTTTCCGGAAAGGGCATGCGGGCATATTCGGTGGGAAAATTTTCTTTTAATAACTGCTTAAAACGCCGGTTGTTATCGGTGCCGTTTTCAAATTCGATGCCGGCATAAATATCTTCGGTGTTTTCGCGGAAAATCACCATATCGACATATTCGGGGTGTTTCATCGGGGAGGGCACACCCTCAAACCAGCGCACGGGGCGCTGGCACACATACAAATCGAGAGTCTTACGCAGCGCCACATTTAAAGAACGCGCTCCGCCGCCCACCGGGGTCGCCAGCGGGCCTTTAATGCCCACCAGGCAGCGCTTAAAAGCCTGCACGGTTTCATCGGGCAGGCGTGTGTTAAACAGGCGTTCGGCTTTGTCGCCGGCATACACTTCCAACCAGCTTATCTTGCGGCCTTCTCCGTAAGCCAATCTCACCGCCGCATCAAAAACGGGGCGGGCAGCCGTCCAGATATCCGCGCCGGAACCATCTCCCTCAATGAAGGGAATGAGCGGGTTGTCGGGGGTAACCAGGCGGTCGGGTTGTTTAACGATGGGTTGACCTTCAACAGGCTGGGGAGATTTATTTTCAGGCATGATTTTTCTTTCCTTCCAGAGAGCCCAAACAACCCGGGTCAAGGCTGCCGCTCCCTTTACCAAAACTGGTAGCGTCGTTTAATAATTACCCAAAATAAAAAATATTCAATCATCTGATGATTGCTATCGGTCTTTTTTATACCATAAAAAACAAAAAATAGCTAAAAGTTAAAAAACAAAACGCCCTCTAACCGGCCGTAGCCCGGCGCGTATGCCAGATCAAACGGATAAATTTAAGCACATGCCGGATGGGTTGGATGTGGCTTTTTTCGTCCCCGTAAATAGTGCGGATGGGCACCCAGGCCAGTTTAAAACCTTTGCGGGCGCAGATAACAATCATTTCCACTTCAAATTCAAATCCTTCTTCGCGGCTGTTAAGCGTCTCCTGCATTAAACGGCTGCCGATCAGGCGGTAACCCGATTGATTGTCGTGAATCGGCTGGCGCAGCGCCCATGAAAAACAAACCTGCCCGATGCTGTTGCCCAGGCGGCGGGCAAAGGGCATATGTTTAAAGGTGCGTTGACCGATGATTAAATCGGCAGCGTCTCGCTTAAAAGATTCAATAAACAGCGCAATCTCGGCCGGGTCGTGCTGCCCGTCCGCATCCAGGGTGATTACGGCATCAAAACCCTCATTTAACGCCTGGCGAAAACCGGCGCGTAAAGCCAGGCCTTTGCCCTGGTTGGGAATCTGGCGTAAAACACGCGCTCCGGCCGCTTCGGCGCGGGCGGCCGTATCGTCTTTGGAACCGTCATCCACCACCAGCACGGGCAGGCCGCCGGTTAAAGCGCCTTCAACCACCGCGGTGATAAAACGTCCTTCATTATAAGCAGGGATCAGGATTAGAATTTTTTTGTCCATAAAATAAATTTGGCTTTTACCTTTTTTGTGGAATAATTCCTGAAAGATTATTTTCTAAAGGATTATAATGCAAACAGGATGAAATATTTACCCGATTGGAAAAAATATGGCACGAAGGATTTTAGCTGTTGACGATGATGCGCTGCTGCGCCGCAGCCTGGCTTTTAACCTGGAACGCAGCGGTTTTAACGTGCAGACGGCGGCCAACGCCGAAGATGCGCTGGAGATATCACGCCAGATTCAGCCCGACCTGATTATTCTGGATATCGGCCTGCCGGGTATGGACGGCCTGGAAGCCCTGCGCCAGTTGCGCGACGGCATGGGCATTCCGGTCATCCTGTTAACCGCCCGCCGCCGCGAATTGGATGAAGTGCTCGGTCTGGAACTGGGCGCAGACGATTATGTTACCAAACCCTTCGATTTTGACGTTTTGCTGGCGCATATTAAAGCCGTTCTGCGCCGCACCCATTCAGGCGGCGCAAACCCGCCCGAAACCGAACGTAGCGTTCAGGCCGGCGATCTGTTCATTGACCCCGATGCACACAGTGTGCGCATTGCCGCCAAAGAACTGGACCTCTCGCCGCGCGAATTTGACCTGTTGTATGCCCTGGCGCGACATGCCGACCGGGTGGTAGCCACCGAAGAACTGCTGGCTCAGGTGTGGGGCGCTGAGTTTGAAGGGCAGCCGCAGGTGGTGTATGTGCACATTCGCTGGCTGCGCGAAAAAATTGAAATCGACCCGATGAATCCCAAACGCATTCTCACCATTCGCGCCCGGGGTTATAAATACGTAACTCAGGAGGCCTGAGCGTGCGTTCCCTGCGTTCCCGCCTGATTTTAAGCATTCTCCTGCCGGTGTTTATCGTTGTACCGGTGTTAATTCTGGGCATGAGTTACCTGCTGCAAACCCAGGTGATCGTTGCCAACCTAGCCAATGAAATGACGCGCCAGGCGGCCCTGGTGGCCGACATCAGCAGTTCGTCGGTTGAAATCTGGCAGGACCCCGGCGAAGCGCAGGCTTTTGTGGCGCGCATCAGCCGCCGCTTGAGCGCCAAACTGATGCTGCTGGACCCCGAAGGGCATTTACTCGTCTCCAGCGACCCGGCAGACGCCCGTTATGTGGGTACGGTTTATGCCATGCCCGACCTGCAAAGCCTGTTGTCCAAAGAAATGCCGGCTCAAATTACGTACAACCAGTCGCGCATCGCCGATGTGACCGTGCCGGTAATCACTTCTTCCGGCAAGGTGATCGGTTTTGTACGCCTGGCCAACCCGCTCGCCAGCATTTACGCCCAATCCGAATGGTTGAGTCAGGTGGCCCTGTATGTGGTCATCGGCGGCATTCTGGCCGGTTTGCTGGTGGGCTGGCTGCTGGCGCGTGATATCGAGCGCCCGCTTAAACGCACCAGTTCCGCGGTCTACGACCTGGCCAGCGGGCAGCAGCCGCTGGAAGTACTGGACGAAGAAGGCCCCGAAGAAGTGCGCCGCCTGATACATGCCTTTAATAGGTTGGTGGAGCGGCTGAACAGTTCCGAAGAAAGCCGGCGGCGTTTGCTGGCCAACATGGTGCACGAGCTGGGCCGCCCGCTGGGGGCCATGCTTTCGGCCTTGCAGGCCCTGCGCAGCGGCGCCGACCAGCAAATTGAACTGCGCCATGAACTGTTGGAAGGTATGGAAGGTGAGGTGGTGCTGCTGCAGCGCCTGCTGGACGATTTGACTCACCTCGATCAGGGCTTCGGGCAGATGGAGTTGCAGCGCCAGTCGATTAACCTTGCCGATTGGCTGCATACATCCCTGCAAACCTGGAGCAAGGCAGCCGCCGAGAAAAAACAGCTCTGGTCGCTGGATATAGCGGATGATTTGCCGCCGGTGCGCATGGACCCCGAGCGCCTGGCGCAGGCGCTGGGCAACCTGGTAGGCAACGCCATTCATTACACGCCACGCGGCGGGCAGGTTTGTGTTCGTTCGCGCCGCGAGGATGGTTTTGTGGTAATCGCGGTGGAAGATAACGGCCCGGGAATTTCACTTGAAGAACAGGAGCAGATTTTTCAACCATTCTTTCGCGGTAAATCGGCCCGGCGTTTTTCGGACGGCATGGGCCTGGGGCTGCCGATTGCGCGTGACCTGGTGGAAGCGCATGGCGGCCGCCTGACGTTGGAGAGCACGCCCGGCAAGGGCAGTTGTTTCAGTATTTTTTTGCCGGTTTAATCATCCGCAAAAATTGGATTTTTAGAAAAGTTCCATTGGCTCCGACAGGCTCAACCGATGGAACTTTTTTTGTTTTAACGGTTTGAGGGTGGCCAAGAGCACGGGTATCCTTGATGAGGGGGGGCTTTGCCTCACGTAGTTCAAAGATTCCTCGCGTTGCTCGGAATGACAGGACGCTTTGGTTAATCATTAACAAGTTATTCAATCAAAACCACGTAGCCACTGCCCGGCATGGCATTCCTCCCCTGTTTTTGTTTTTCAAAAACGGGGAATTTGATGGGGTGCTTAACCCGGAATGACAGGGGGTAACCGTGGCGCTGAACCGGTTCCGTTTTTTCCTTAATGTTCCCTTAAGCCCATTATCAGCTTCTTTTAAGGACTTTCCCCCCGGCGCAATGTATCATCAAACTGGAATTTACCGCAGGCCAAAACCTGCATGAATACAGGAGGTAGAAAAAATATGAAAACAAAACTCAGCGTTTTATCTGTTTTAACGGTTTTAACCCTTTTGATGGCCGCATGCAGCGGACTGCCGGCCCTCTCTAAAACCACAGCCACGGCGGCGCCCACCAACGCCCCCACAGCCGCGCCAACGAGTGCGCCCACCCAGGCAGCCGCTCCCGCAGTCAGCGGCAATGGCACAGCCGCCCTGGCTGCCCTGCAGGGCACACTTGAATCAATTTACACCCAGGTTAACCCCTCGGTGGTTAATATTCAGGTAACCAGCAAGGTCAGCGCAGACGAATCGCAGTTCCCCTTCACCCTGCCGGCGCCTTTTAACGAACAGCCTTCACAACCCAAAACCCAACAGGCTTTAGGCTCCGGTTTTGTCTGGGATAACGACGGCCACATCATTACCAACAATCACGTGGTTGACGGCGCAGAAAAAGTCAGTGTAACCTTCTCGGATGGCAGCGTCTCCAGTGCCAGTGTGGTGGGCAAAGACCCCGACGCCGACTTGGCGGTGATTAAACTGGATGAAAACAAAACGCTTGCCCCGCTGACTCTGGCCGATTCAGACCAGGTCAAAGTCGGGCAGTTGGCCGTGGCCATCGGCAATCCCTTTGGGCTGGAAGGCACCATGACCGTCGGGTTTGTCAGCGCCCTGGGGCGTTCACTGCCGGTTGAATCAGGCGCCACCAGCAGCGCCAGTTATACCATTCCGGATGTCATTCAAACCGATGCACCCATTAACCCCGGCAACTCCGGCGGCGTACTGGTCAACGATCAGGGGCAGGTCATGGGCGTCACCGCCGCGATTGAATCATCCGGCGGTTCCAATGCCGGTATCGGTTTTGTGATCCCGGCCAACATTGTACAGCGCGTAGTGCCTGAATTAATTAAAAACGGCAAGTTCGAACACGCCTGGTTGGGCATCAGCGGTTCAACTCTCTCCCCGGCGGTTGCCAAAGAGATGAAATTAGCCGACGGACAGCGCGGCATTCTGGTAGCCAGCGTTACCTCCGGCAGCCCCGCCGACAAAGCCGGCATTCAGGGCAGTTCGCGCCAGGTGAAAATCGACGATAACGATACGTTAATCGGCGGTGATGTGATCAGCGCGGTGGACGGCCAACCCGTACAGGCGTTTGACGATCTGGTCAGCTACCTGTTTAAGAAGGGTGAAGTCGGTCAGAAATTAAGCCTGGATATCATTCGCGACGGCAAGACTCAGACGGTGGATGTCACACTGGCAGCCCGCCCCGCCGGAACGAACGCTCAGAAAAACACAGCTTCATCCGAAAACGGTCAGCAGGCCTGGCTGGGCATTCAAGGCATGAGCCTGAATGCGGATGTCAACAAAGCCATGTCCCTCAAAGACAATCAGGAAGGTGTACTGGTTGTAAGAGTGGTGCAGGGCAGCCCCGCCGATAAAGCCGGTTTTTTGGGAAGTTCCAAAACCGCTGAAATCCAGGGGCAGCAGGTCGAAATCGGTGGTGATGTCATTACGGCTGTCAACAATAAACCGGTTAAATCAATTGAAGAGCTTAAAGGTGTCGTTTCCGACAGCAAACCGGGCGACGTGTTGGATATTAACATCCTGCGGGATGGCAAAGAAAGCAGCCTGAAAACCACCCTTGAGGCGGCCCCCGGCAATTAAACCGCTTTTCTTCATTACTCTTCCCTACATGCCGGAGAAGGTTAATCCTTCTCCGGCAAAATTTTTAATAAGGAAGTTGTCCGGAGGACTATCATTCTATTGAGATATTAATATAAATATGATAATATTTGTTTAATTCATTCATTGAGGTTAAACATTATGTCAGGTTCAAAAAATCTTCCCCACGTCATCATCATCGGCGCCGGTTTTGGCGGTTTGCGCGCCGCCCTCTCGTTAAAAAATGCCCCGGTGCGTGTCACCGTCGTTGATCGTAACAACTACCATCTTTTCCAACCGCTTTTATACCAGGTGGCCACGGCCGGTATTTCACCCGAAGAAATCGCTTATCCCATGCGCGCCGTGCTGCGCAGCCAGAAAAACGCCGCCTTCAGGCTAGCCGAAGTGCTGGACGTCAACTTGCAGGAAAAACGCCTGCATACCGATCACGGCGACCTGAATTACGATTACCTTATTCTGGCCGCCGGAGGCGAAACCAATACCTTTGGCATTCAATCGGTAGCACAAAACGGTTTTGGGCTAAAAAGTATTTCCGACGCCACCGCCATTCGCACGCAGTTATTAAAAATGTTCGAGCTGGCCGTTAATGAAACCGACCCCGAAAAACGGCGGGCTTTGTTGACCTTTGTGGTGGTAGGCGGCGGGCCGACCGGTGTGGAATGCGCCGGCGCAATTTCGGAGTTGATTCGCCTGGTGTTAAGCAAAGATTATCCCACCTTCGACCTGCGTGAAGCCCGCATCATCCTGCTCGAAGCCACCCAGCGCCTGCTGCCGGCTCTGAGCGATGACCTGGCAACTTTCACGTTGGGCGCGCTTAAAAACAAAAAAGTGGATGTGCGCCTGGGCGCCGCGGTGGAGGGTTTTGACGGTGAAAACGTACATCTGAAAGGCGGCGAACAAATTGCTTCGCACACGCTCATCTGGGCAGCCGGTGTACGCGCCGCCGGGCTTTTGCAGCATATCGATATTCCCAAAGGCAGCCTGGGGCGCGCCCTGGTGCAGCCGACCTTGCAAGCGAAAGATCACCCCGAAATTTTTGTCATCGGTGATGCCGCCCTGGTTGAAAACGGCGCCGTTTCGCCCTACCCCATGGTGGCGCCGGTGGCCATGCAGCAGGCTGTTTATGCCGCGCGAAATATCGTCCACCTGCTTAAAAACGAAACCCCGGAGCCTTTTGTTTATCGTGACCTGGGTTCTATGGCCACCATCGGGCGCAACCAGGCCGTTGCCATGCTTAACGGTGTCGGATTCCAGGGTTTCCCCGCCTGGGTGATCTGGCTGCTGGTGCATATCATGCAGCTCATCGGGTTCCGCAACCGCCTGGTGGTCTTAATTAACTGGGCCTGGGACTATTTCTTTTACGACCGGGCCGTGCGGCTCATTCAACAAAGCTGCGACGACCGCTAACCCGTCTACTGGAAAGACTCCTTTCTCAATAGATTAAATATCCGCTTTAATATTTCCGTCCTTGACAGGGATACTCGTACCATGATTTAATGAATCCGGTGGTTTAGTTTGCCGCTCATTTTTAGCTTCCAGTGGATTCTATGCAAAAAATCAAACGTTATCTCAATTCGTTTTCTTTCCCTGCCTGGAGCATGCCCCTGGCTCTCTTAGTGCTTTGTTTCCTGGCCTTTGGTTTATTCCTTAACCAGCTCGGTTTTTACTGGGATGATTGGGCCAAACTGCTGGCCGGGCGTTTATGGGGTATGAATTCATACATCAATTATTACGCCGAAGACCGTCCATATTCAGCCTGGACGCATATGGTTTTAACGCCCATTCTGGGTTACGCTCCGCTGCCCTGGCAAATTTTTTGTTTTGTGATGCGTTTTCTGGCCGCCCTGGGCGCCTGGTGGACGTTAATCAGCCTGTGGCCGGCGGCGCGCCGCCAGGCGGCCTTGATTGCCCTGCTTTTCACCATTTACCCGGTATTTAACCAGCAAGCCATCGCCGTCACCTTTCACCAGCAGTTATGGCAGTATGCCCTGTTTACCTTCTCGCTGGCCTTTATG
The DNA here is from genome assembly GCA_021287005.1 of Anaerolineae bacterium. Classification (GTDB taxonomy): domain Bacteria; phylum Chloroflexota; class Anaerolineae; order Anaerolineales; family Anaerolineaceae; genus JAJTBH01. Next base: position 7,780 of record JAJTBH010000029.1, on the reverse strand, counting down.
GTTCAGGCCCAGCGTCGCCCGCGTGCTTTTGTGTGGTTGACTTTAATTTCACTGCTGCTGTCGCTGAACCAGCTTTTTATCACCGAATATTTTGTGGGCGTTGAAATCGTGCGCCTGCCCATCCTCTGGATACTGGTTGCCGAAAAGGAACCCGCTTTTAAGCAGCGCATCTGGAAAACGCTCAAACTCTGGGCGCCTTACATTATTCTTTTGGCCGCTTATGTGGTCTGGCGTTTATTCTTCATCAAGTTAAGCGTGCCCGATCCCTACCAGGCGGTGCTGCTCTTTAAACTCTTTAAACAGCCCCTCTCTGCCCTGGGCACACTGGCGCGCATCACCTCGGTTGATTCATTTTATGTGCTGGTCACCAGTTGGACCCAGGTGCTGGATATCGGTTTAAATACCTACCAACAGTTTGTCGCCCCCGGCACCCTTCAAATCTGGGGCATCGGCGCGCTGGCAGCACTGGCTTTTATACTCTATCTGGCGCGTTTGAAGGATACCGACGAAAAAGAATCGCCGCTCAACAATACCTGGCTCTGGCAGGCTTTGGCCGTGGGGCTGTTTTGTTACCTGGGCGGCTGCGCCCAGGCCTGGATCACCGACCGCCATATCATTGAAGATTTCCATTCCAATCGTTATGCCCTGCCCGCTCTTTTGGGCGCGGCCATGCTATGGGTGGTCGCCATCGAGTGGTTTGCCCGCAGCCGTCTGCAAAAGGCGGTTATCGTCGGCATTTTGCTGGGGCTTTCCATCATCTTCCACCTGCGCACCATGGACGATTTTAAAAACATCTGGAACAATCAGCTTGATTTTTACTGGCAGCTTTCCTGGCGCGCGCCGGGGTTAAAACCGGGCACGGCCTTGCTGACCGAAGATGAACTGTTCCCCAACCAGGGTATGTTTTCAACCGGCGCAGCGCTCAACCTGTTATACCCACAAAGCGGGCCAAAAACAGACGCCGACAACCTGGATTACTGGATTTACCCGATGAGTTCGCGTTTCAGCACGCCGGGGGTTGCCAACCAACCGGTAGGGCTGGGTCTGCACACGCAGTTTCGCACCCTGAAATTTGAGGGCAAAACCGGCAACAGCATCATGGTTTATTACGATCCACAGCGCGCCGACTGCCTGTGGGTATTACGCGCCGAAGACGCCAATAACCCCGCCCTGCGCAGCATTACCCGGCAGGTTTTAACGGCCTCGAACCTCGAACAAATCTTGCCTGAAACCACAGCCGGTTATCCGCCCGAAGATATGTTTGGCAAAGAACGTCCGCGCGGTTTTTGTTATTTATATGAAAAAGCCGAGTTGGCCCGCCAGCAGCAGGATTGGGACACGTTATTGTCGCTCTCCGAAAAAGCCAGGCAAGATTTTGGCGGTGAAATGGATGCGTTTAAAACCCCGCACGAATGGCTGACCTTCATTGAAGGGTACGCCCGCGCCGGCCGTTGGGAGGATGCCCGCGCCTTAACTTACAATGTACGTGAAATTCGCATGGGCGAATTTTTCCCGTATATGTGCAAGGCCTGGCAGCAAATGACCGCGGATACTCCGGACGGTCCCGGTAAAGCTGAAGCCTTGCAGTTCATAACCAATGAATTGCAGTGTGACAAATATTAAAACAAAACAGACCCAAAAAGCAGGTCTGATTTTAAGAAAAAAGAGGTGTTGCCTTTCAGCGGGCAACACCTCTTTTATTTGTCAGTCGGTAAATACGGGCAAATGCCCCAGCGCCACAATATTGTTCCACTTGGCGCGTTCGCCCTCGGTAAAGATGGCCGCCTCACCCACCACCTGTGAACCGGCTTTTTGAGCCAGCAGGCGCATACCCTGCAAAGTCGAACCGGTTGAGATCACGTCATCCACAATGATCACTTTTTTATTTTTCATCAAATCGCGGTCTTTTTCATCGAGATAAAGCGTTTGCGGCTGGCCGGTAGTAATGGAAAGCGTCTCAGCCTGCAAAGCATCACCCATGTAAGGTTTATAAGCCTTGCGGAAAACCACATAGGGTTTTTGTGTCACAGCCGAAAGCGCATGCGCCAAAGGAATACTCTTAGCTTCGGCGGTCACCAGCAAATCATAATCCATCTCTTTAAGTTTTTCGGCCATAGCCGCAGCACATTTTTCCACAAACTCGGTATCGCCGAGAATATTTAAAATGGCTATTTTTAAGCCCGGTTTAATCTGAAAGAGACGAAGTTCACGGTGCACTCCCGCGACATCCACTGGATAAACATCACGCACTGTCATGGTAAATCCTTTCTAAACAACCTTCTGAATAATTTTAACGGGGTTAAGTTTATCATAAGGAGGGCTTTTTGTATCATAGTGTCAATAAATTACTTTTTTCAAACAATTTTATTATTTTCACCATGTTATCCGATTTGCCATGTTATAATCAAATATATTAAACTCTTTTAACTAACCAGGATGGGACAAGCGGTAATCCATTAATTCAAATAGCAATTTATTTTAAAGATTTCGACCCCTTTTTAAATAATGTTGCTTAATTTTAAATATCTCCCACCCCAAATTTGAAAATTACCATGATTAAATAACATTCTTTTCCGGTGTTATAACTCTCCCTGTGTTCGGAGAAACTTCCCAGATAAGCAAGTTTTTGAATGCTTAGTTGAAGATAACCGTATGAATGGCGTAAACTCTCTCACTCACAACAGCATATTGCCTCAATACCGGAACGCCTTAAACGAATCCCAATTACGCTGCCTTGCCAGGAATGTTTCCGATTCCATCATTGTTTTGGATATTCAAAGTCGAAAGATTATCTATGTCAATCATGATTCTTTCCTCGGCTTCGAATTAAACGAAATGATTAATATCCCGCTCTTTATTGAAAGCGGCATCCATCCGGAAGATCGGGAAATTTTTGAAACCTACACCCAAAAATTACAACTCAGGCAAAAAAACATTGTCAATCTGAGATTTAAGAATAAAAAAGGGCAATGGGAATGGATTCACTGTGAAGGTCTGTTGATCGACTCGGGCAATGTGCATCATGCGCCATTTGAAGCCCACGTTATTTCCATTCAAACAAACCAGAGAAAAATTGAACTGCTTGAGAATGACCGGGCGCATGCGCTTGAAATGATTGCCAGAGACTGGCCGGTGGAAGCTATTTTTAATCATCTGGTAAAGTCCATCGGACTGCAAATTGAAGACTCTCTTCCGCAAATTTTGATCAATAACGGCAGCGGCCTGCGTCACAGCGCCGCCTCGCCGCTTTTATCGGAAAATTTTACCCAGATCGTGGATACCTTTTTGCAAAACGGGGCCTACGGATTATGGAACACAGCCATCTCCGAAAAAAAAGCGCTGTGGTGTCACGACGTTTTTGAAGACGCCTCCTGGGGCGATTTTCAATCCCTGTTAATGCGCGAAAACGTGCACTCCGTTTTCATCATGCCGATCAATTCGGCAGACGGCACCAGCCTGGGTGCGATCGTGCTTTATTTTAAGAAAAATCGCGAAGAAGAAAAACGAATCGGTGAGGTGTGTGAATCATACGCCAATATTTGTGCATTGGTGGTGGAAAGACGCCGTTTTACCGACATGTTATACCACCAGGCCATGTATGATTCATTAACCAACCTGCCCAACCGCAACCTGCTGGAAGATAACCTGCACCAGGCTATTTTCCATGCCCGCCGCAAAAACCAGATCATCGGCCTGGCATTTTTCAGCCTGGATAACTTTGACACAATCAAGGAAACCCTGGGATATTACATCGGCGAAGAGTTATTAAAACTGGTTGCCGAACGCCTGCTGCACTTCACCGGTGACGCCAATGAGATAGCCCATCCCAAAGAAAATACTTTTGCCATCATCTTATGCAACCTGATTGACCGCAGCCACGCTCTTGAGATGATTCAACAAATCATGGCCTTGTTACGGCCTTCCTTCAGAGCCGGCAACAACGATCTGTATCTTGAAATCAGCACCGGTTTCAGCGTTTTCCCGCGCGACGGCGAAGATGTGGTTGAAATCATTAAAAACGCCGAAATGGCCCTGGCTTTTCCGCGCATGTCAGGCAGCGAGAATATTGTCGGATATGAAGCCGAAATGAACGTGATTGCCCACGAAAGGTTACGCATCACCAATCAGCTCAGGTCTGCGGCCGAACAGGGACAATTTACCCTGTTTTATCAACCCCAGGTGGATATTGAAAACCGGCGTGTGGTCGGTTTTGAAGGACTTATTCGCTGGAAACATGCCGAATTCGGTTTTGTCCCTCCGCTGACCTTTATTCCTCTGGCCGAAGATACCGGTTTAATTGTGCCGATTGGCGATTGGGTATTAAACGAAGCCTGCCGGCAATTATCCGAATGGCAGCATTTACAATACCCGGAAATGCGTGTGGCGATTAATGTTTCGCCGGTTCAGTTTATGCATGGCGATTTTTTTGGCCGGCTGAATAAAGCCATCAACAAATTTCAGGTATCTCCCAATCAGCTTGCCATTGAAATCACCGAAAACGTTTTTATGCGCGACACCGAAGAGGTTGCCAAAAAGCTCAAGAAAATCCGCGATGTCGGCATCGAAGTCCATATTGACGATTTTGGCACGGCCTATTCTTCCCTTTCTTACCTGCGCAAACTCCCGCTGGATTGCCTGAAAATTGACAAGTCCTTCATTGACGCCATGTCTGAAAGAACCCAGGAAGAAATCGACACGATCGCACTGACCCGCTCCATTGTTACCCTTGGGCACGGTCTTAAGTTATCCGTCATGGCCGAAGGGGTGGAAAGCTCACAGCAAGTTAACCTGTTGGCCGATATGGGCTGCGATCAGGCCCAGGGATATCTCTTCTCGCGGCCGTTGCCCGCCGACGAAGTCTGGCCGGCGGTGGAAAATATTAACCACTTTTGGAAGGCGATCGGTTCGTAAAAGCGGGGTCATTTAAATTATTATTGGAATATTCTCTTTTAAAGCTCTTTCCAATGAGGAAAATGCCCTTTTTATTTGCTTAAAAAGGTAAACCCGTCATAAAAGCAGTATAATTTATACGAACCAAAGAGTATAAAAATTCGATTATTTTAAACTCCAAAGGAAGCAGTATAAATATCCAGTTATGAACTCCCAATCGCAATCCGTTGCTCCGCAACCCTCCCGTTCCAAAAAAAGCATCATCGGCAATATTTTAGCGGTACTCTCACTGGTCGTATTATTTGTCGTCCTGGTTACATGGATGAACTACCCACTTGCCCGGCACATGTTAAATATGGACCCGCCCACGCTGACACCCTCGGCGACGGCCACATTTATTCCAACCCGCACGTTACGCCCCACCTACACGCCTACCCCCACGCCTTTACCCACAGCCACCCCGCTGCCCGCCTCATCCCACGTTGTTAACGATCTAACCACGCTGGATCCCGCCATTCCCGGTTTAATGCCCGGCTCGATCGTCTTAAATGTTAATGACGCCAGCATTGATCCGCCTTTAACCAATCCGCAATGGGTGCCTTCCTCCAGTTCCATCCCCGGCCAGGAAGTACGTTCGTCTTATTACGCCACCTTTGGCGCCGGCGCCGTGACCTGGAAGCTGGATGTGCCCCTGGCGCCTGGTTTATACCAGTTGTTTGTGCTTGACACGGTTTACAGCTCGGCCGGGTCACTCGATTTTACGGTACGCGAAGGTAATACGCCTTTAATGCCATTAACCGACGGCACACATATTAATTTTATTTCTTCACAGGCCGAAGAAGACCCGCAATTTTATGACGCCTGGCGCAGCCTGGGGATCTATAATGTCAGCGGCAGTGACATGTTGTCTGTCAGCACATCCTGGGGACCGCGTGATGAATATACTCTGGTAGCCGTCGATCGTTTATTAATCGAGCCGCTCCCTGCGGGTGATCTTGAAATGATCAACAAACTGCCCGCCGATCGTAAACATATCATTGTTGACGATCTGGATGCGACCATCGACGGAACGCCGCTTTTATTAACCCGCGACGATACCCTCTCCTGGAACAATACGCTGCAATCCGTAACCAACCCCGAAAGTGACGTCAAATTCACTTACACCATGCCTTACAGCGTTTCTCCAGGCTCCTACGAAGTTTTATTCTGGCTGCCGGCCGTGCATAATTCGGGCGGTTTTGAGGTGAGCATCAAAGCCAACGGACGTGACCTTTCATCAGGCACGCTGGCCGCAGTTAAACAATCGGACTTTCCCGGTGGAAACTGGATCTCAATGGGCACGTACGATACATCCAGCCCCATCTATGGCAATAAAGTTAAATTTACCGTTGAATTCACAATTAAAGGTGGTACTGTCGGAGAAACCGGCCTTGATGCGATCGCATTCCTGGGCCCGCCTGACGGACAAGAGGATTCAACACAACCATAAACTGATTTATCTCGGCGATCTCTTGTCTTGAAATTTAGTTTTTGATCAAACCCTGGGTTTAACACAGGTTTTCTGTGTTGTGCATCAAAATCATCTTTTCGAGGAGATTTGCTAATGGAAACGAATAAAAAGATTCGGGTAGCTATTATTGGCGCAGGTAATTGTGCCTCCTCTCTCGTTCAGGGAGTGCAGTATTACAAAAATGCCAAAGATACCGACCGAGTTCCCGGGGTGATGCATGTCAACCTGGGCGGATATCATATCCACGATATTGAATTTACTGCCGCATTTGATGTTGTCGACACCAAGGTAGGCAAAGACCTCTCAGAAGCCATCTTTGCCTACCCCAATAACACATATAAATTCAGCGACGTGCCACACCTGAACGCCCCGGTTTACCGTGGCATGACCCACGACGGCCTGGGTAAATACCTTTCCAAAATTCTTAAAAAAGCGCCCGGTCCAACCGCCGACATCATCGGCATTCTCAAAGAAACCAAAACCGATGTCGTAATCAACTATCTGCCGGTCGGCTCTGAAATGGCTACCAAATGGTATGTCGAACAGGTGCTTGAAGCCGGCTGCGGATTTATCAACTGCATTCCCGTATTCATCGCCAGTTCGGATTACTGGTCGGAACGATTTAAACAACACGGCCTGCCCATCATCGGCGACGATATCAAAAGCCAGGTGGGTGCCACCATAACACACCGCGTATTAACCAGCCTTTTTGTTGACCGTGGTGTGCGGCTCGACCACACCTACCAGCTTAACTTTGGCGGCAACACCGATTTTATGAACATGCTCGAACGTGAACGGCTTGAATCCAAAAAGATATCCAAAACCAACGCCGTCACCAGCATGCTGCCTTACGAATTAAATCCGGATGATGTGCATGTCGGCCCCAGCGATTACGTGCCCTGGTTGACCGATCGTAAGTTCTGTTATATCCGCATGGAAGGCACTACCTTTGGCGATGTGCCCCTCAATGTGGAATGTAAGGTGGAAGTCTGGGATTCACCCAACTCGGCCGGTGTGGTGATTGACGCCATTCGCTGTATTAAACTGGCCATGGAACGCGGCATCAGCGGGCCCGTTTATGCCCCGGCCTCTTATTTCATGAAATCGCCGCCCAAACAATATAAAGACGATCTGGCGCACCAGATGACCGAAGATTTTATCAAAGGGGAATTAAAAGAATAAACGATCATTCTTCATCCGGCAGGGATTTTTCAGCCTGCTGCCGGTTATGTTTCTGCTTTTAAAACATTGGCGCCCTGTTCAGGTTTACCACTCCTGACAGGGCGCAATGCTGAGGAAACTGAGGTCTTTACGGGTTACTGGACTGCACCAGCACGGCTGATACAGCCAGACGTTTGAGATAAGATTGAGACGCCGGGT
>JAJTBH010000028.1 GCA_021287005.1 Anaerolineae bacterium | reverse complement strand
AGCATTCCGGTGGCGCTCACCGCTATCACGAGCGCCAGCAGCACGCTGCTTACCTTTAGTCGTGCATGATATAAAATGGTTAGAAGGCTCATTTTTCATCTGCCATTATTATTTGGTTGGAAACGCAACCAGTGCAGTCATGTTCCAGCGCAGGCGTTCATCCTGTTGGTCAAGGGTTACGGTTACTTTATAGGTGATATCACCTTGTTTGTTTTGTCCCAGAGACTGAATGCTCTGTACCTTACCGGCTAATTCCAACCCGGGCAGGGCGTCAAAGGTAACGGTGACTGCATCGCCTTCTGCGATTTCGTTAATGTTCAACTCGGTCAGGTCGGTGGTTTCGATCTTCCACGAAGATACATCCGCCAGGACAACCTGCGCCGTTCCGGCGCTGGGAGAAACGGTTTCGCCGACTTTGAGGTTGTTGGCAACCACCACACCGCCAAAGGGAGCTTTTAAGGTCAAATCATCCAGAGCTTCTTCGGCAGCCGCGGCTTGAGCCTTGGCGTTTTTCAGGCTCACATCAGCCAGTTCGAGCGCATCTTTTGAAACGCCATCCGAATTAAGTTTGTCCACTTCGCGTTTGGCCGCATCCACCTGAGCCTGAGCTACATCCACCTTGCTGGTGGCAATATTTAAATCATACTGGTCGGGTTTGTCGAGCATGTAGTTTAACTCGGCCAGGGCGTGATCGCGAGCGCGGCGCGCGCCGGCCAAAACCTGCAGGGCAGCCGCTTTATTTAAGTTATCGTCGCTCATGCCTTCAAAACCCATGTAAGCATCTTCAGCCTGTTTAACCCCATCCTGGGTTAAGATATATTTGGCCTGGGCTTCATTAATCTGATCGTGCGTACCGCGCCGGTACTGCACCTTTTCAAGGTCCTTTTTGGCGTCTTTTAATACCTTTTCGGCATTCGCCAGGTTCAACTCGGCATTTGCCTTGCTGACTGCGCCGTTATCCGTTAAATTATCCAATGACTGTTGTGCCGAAACCACCTGCAAGTTGGCCGCCGCCAGAGCAGCTTGTAATCTTTCCTGGCCCTGGAGTCTGGCAATCGGGTCGCCTTCTTTAACCACGGAACCTTCCGGAACCAGAATTTCATCCACAATACCGGTGGCTGAAAAAACGAGGTTGGCGCTCTTTTCGGGCACAACCGAGGCCTCGGCAATGGTTGCCGCGCTGGCTTTAACCGGGGTAACAACGGCTGAAGTCGGAGTGGGTGCGGCAGCGCCACCACCACAGGCGGACAAGGCAAGGCCTAATACGACAAGGGTAAATACGAGAACGGACATTTTGTTTTTCATAGTAAAGAACCTCAGAATAGAAATTTGGTAAAGATTTTTTCCTCATTCAGTACACATCACAGGCGGCAAAAAATTAATGTGATTGGCAGTCTCTTTTTGCCCACCTGAAACTCTTTATTCATAGGCCAGAACTTCACGAATGGTAAGGCGTGAAGCGTTGCGGGCAGGCAACAAGCTGGCGACTGCTGCAATAATCAGCATGCCCACAAGCCAGATTATACAACCATTGGCCGAAAAAACGAACTGAAGCGGGCTCTGGATAAATGCCAGGCCCACGGCGACATCCAAAAGATAACTGATCGGCAAAGCCAGAATAATACCCAATATCCAACTGATGACGCCAATCAGCAAACTTTCCACCAGCACCAGTGCGGCGATATCGCGGTCGGTGGCGCCAATGGCGCGCATCACACCGATTTCGCGCGTGCGTTCGATAATATTCATACTCATGGTGCCGCTTAACCCCAGGCCGCCCACCATGGCAATCAAAACCGACATCACCAACAAAAAGTAAACCAGTACATTGGTGGTAGCCGCATTGGACGCCTCAACCTGCGCACCGGTGGTGATATCGGTTACATTAATACCCGAATCTTTCAGCGCTTTTTCATAGGTGGTACGCGCATTTTCCTGGGTGGTGGCATCATTGGGAGAAATCTCCACACGTACGTTTGAGGTTTTTCCCAACTGGTTGGTCAGACGCGTTAAATAATCATAATTGGCATATAAAATGGGTGTATCCGTATTGCCCGCCATCTGGTACTGGCCGACAATTTCCCATTCATATTCCTTATCGTTAATTTTGATAATTACCACATCACCCACTTTTAAATCGGGACGAACCGCCAGCAAATGGTTACCGATAACGATGGCGTTTTCATCTCCGGGGGTGATCCAACGCCCTTTAATCAGCGTCGGGGAAATTAATTTGGAATCGGCCGGAGGGGCAATAAATTGCACCTGTTTGGATGTCTTTTTATCAGGTGACAAAATCTGTCCGCCGGTGCTTGCCCAGGCTTCAACCCGCTGCACACCCGGCAAGGATTGAACAATGGGGTACACTTCGGAAATGCGGTAATATCGATCAAAAGAAATATTAATATCGGATAGAAAATAACCCAGGGTTTGTTGAATGGTAATATCAAAAGCACCCTGCAAGTTAAAAACTGCAATGAAGATGCTGCCCGCCAGAGTCAGGGTAAAGAGGGTTAAGGCCATGCGGCCTTTGCGCCGGAAGGTATTACGAATTGAAATTAACAGCGGCCTTGAAAGGAAGCGGATTTTTTCAAGGGTGCGGTCGAGCAGGTTTTTGCCAAACTGACCGGCATTTAAACCATAACTGCTGATGGCTTCGCGAATGGTGACATGTGTACCGGTAATTACCGGCACAATGGCCGCGCCCACCGGGACGCCGATGGCTACAATCACCTGCATAATAAATGAAGGCAGTGGAACGCGAATGATACCGATGTTAAAGTTCAGCATATTGGCAATCAGCACGGCAGTGCCGTAACCCAACAGGGTTGAAATCGGCATGGCCAACAGCAGCGCCATCAGGCCAAAGCCGGCTACCATAAATAAATACATAATGGCAATCTGGTTCTGTTGGCCGCCAATAGCCTTCATCATGCCGATCTGTCGAATTTGCTGCGCCAGCAATGAATTAATCGTATTAACCACCAGGAAGGCACTTAAAAACACCGAAAGCGCTCCCAGGATTCCCATAATGATCGACAGGGCATTGGTAATATCGGCCGCCCAGTGACGCCCCGGCTGGTAGACCTGAGTGTAATAAATATCCACACCGGCTTTTTTTAATTTATCAGTAACATCGCCGGCAATATCTTTAACATGTTGGTCGTCGGTTTTATTTTCCTTAACCGTAATATACAACTGCGAATATTCCGTAGAACCGCCCAGCCATTCAACCGTATCGCGGTTAACATAACCGTTAATCATCTGCGCAAAAAGATATGGCGGTGCATTCACATCGTGCACATAACCCACAACCTTTAACTGGCGTGAACGGTTACTGTTGGTGACGTCTTCCACCTTCAGGTAATCACCCTCTTTCAGGTTCAACACACCCATCACCGAACGTTCAAGCAGCACTTCCCGGTCGCCCAACGGCGGAATGGTTTGTCCTTCGACGTTGGGTTTAATCTGATCGATTTGCATTTCATCGACCTTATTAATGCCAATAATATTGGCCATGGCCTTCTGTGTGGAAGAAACATTAACGCGGCCCATATAAGAACTGCGTCCTTCAATTTCAGCCACCCCCGCCACGCGGCGCAAGGGCGCCAGGTCGTCTTCAGTCACCGGCGAAATATATAAAACGGCTTCATGCGGGCTGGATGCGAGATAATCCGTATTCATGTCGGTCAGAAGAATATCAAAACTGGTCATTACAAAACCGACCGCAAACACACCCACCGCAATGGATAAAATCACCAACAGGGTACGCCCCTTGTTGGATAACAAGTCTGAAATAATTTTTCGCCAGCGCGGACTGATCATCATAATTTCCCTGCCCGAGCGTCTGCATTTTCACGCTCGCGCTCTTCTACCAATTGTTCCACCACCTGTTTGGTCGATTTGGATTCTTCCAACAGGTGAATAAATTCACTGCGGTCCAACGCCACCGCCTCAACCGGCAAATGCGCTGCGCGCACAGAAGCAATGGCATTTTCTCCACGGAAAGTTTCAATTTCACCGACATATTGCCCGGGCGTCATGCGGTTAACCACCACATCGCTGTTATCCTGGCGTTTAAGCACCACTTCCACTTCACCCTGGGTAATCAGATAAACATTTTCACTGGCGCTGCCCTGTTCGATGATGGTCTCGCCCGGGGCAAAATGCAGCGGTTCAAGCTGTTTGGTAACCATCAACATCTGCTGATGCGTCAGCGTGGGCCAGGCCTTCGCCACCCATTCATTCACGATTTCTCCATCGGCAATTAAAAGCGTTCGTGAAACCCGTTTTGCCAGGCTGCTGTCGTGGGTCACCATGACAATCGTTTTGCCCTGGTTAACCAGGTTTTCAAACAAGGCAAAAACCGATTCGGCAGTTTTACTATCCAGGTTGCCGGTCGGTTCGTCGGCAATGATCATGGGCGGGTCATTGGCCAGTGCGCGGGCAATAGCCACACGCTGCTGCTGACCGCCCGAAATGGCCGTCGGTAATTTATAAGCATGCTCTTCCATTTCAACAAGGCGCAGTAATTCCAGACCGCGATCTTTGCGTTCGCCGGGCGGGTAGGTATTACAGAAATCCATGGGCAGCATAATATTTTCCAACAGCGAAAGTGTTGGCAGGAGCTGGAAAAACTGAAACACGATACCCATGTTTTTCCCGCGCCAGATAGCCATTTCGTTTTCGCTCAGCGTATGCACGGCAACACCATCTACAAAAATTTCACCCGAAGTGGGCCGGTCAATGCCGGTGATCATGTTGATCAAAGTCGATTTACCCGATCCCGACTTGCCAATCACACCCACAAACTCGCCTCGCTCGAAGTGAGCATTAATTCCTTTAAGCACTACAAATTCGCCGGCGGCATTCTTAAAGGTTTTAACCACGTTCACCAGTTCAATCAAAGATTTTCCCGGCGCTTCTGCCTGACCAGAAGGTTTGGACACAGTATTATCTTGTTTGTGGAAAAGCGTTTTAAGGATTGTCATACAATATATCTACGCAAAATCTATAGGAAAAGTTTTATAAATTTGGGAATTCATTTACGAGTATACCACGACCAAATTAATCGAAGTTAACAATTGATGAAGGAAACGTGAATACTTTTTCTTTTCCGCAAAGTTGTTTATTTATTTTTTTATTCATACATAGTATAGTTTATCATATTTAGTATTTGATAAATAACTCGATGTATTATATGACAAAATCAAAAAACAGCAATGTTTTCTCCTTAGATTAACTTTTTTAGTTATTATCAAAAAAAAACAAACGAACGAACGTTCATTTATAATGATAAGATAAAAATCGGCCCTGTCAAGAGGGTTTAAGCCGTTTTTTACCCAAAAACAACGTCCTTCATCATACCGCGAACGACTTTAAAAATTTATCCATTGAAAGATGGATTTAAGATGGAACCGGGATGGATATATAATTGTGTTTTAATGGTTGTTAAATTTTTGGGAGAAAAACATGAACACGTTAAACGTAGCCGTTTTTATTTTTGACGATGTGGAAGTGCTCGATTTTGCCGGGCCTTATGAGGTTTTTTATACGGCCGCCCGGGTGGCGCTGCGGCTTGCGCCGCAGGACCCGCCGCCTTTTAAGGTTTTTACCGTGTCCGAACAATCCAAAACCGTTTTTGCACGCGGCAGTTTGCCGGTGCAGGCGCATTATAACTTTTCCAACCACCCCGCCGCGGATGTTTTAATTGTGCCCGGCGGCGTGGTCTCGGCCGAGTTGGAGAAAATAACGGTGATCGACTGGATCAAAAATCAGGCTGCCGGAGCCGGTTTGACAGCCTCGGTTTGCACCGGCGCTTTTTTGCTGGCCAAAGCCGGTTTATTGGACGGCAAAGAGGCTACCACACACTGGGAAGATACCGCCGATTTACAGAAAATGTTTCCATCCCTAAAGGTCATGGAAGCCGTTCGCTGGATCGATAATGGCAGCCTGGTGACCTCTGCGGGTATATCGGCCGGAATCGATATGAGCCTGCACCTGGTTGAAAAACTGTGCGGCCGTGAACTGGCTTTAAAAACGGCCCGCCAGATGGATTATGCCTGGCAGGATTAATATCTATTTTATAAACAAGGATTGATTAAATGATCGAACGAATAAACCGGGTAGATGATGAGCTGATTGAGGCTTTTAAGTATTTATCCCCCCAGTTATCGGCCAGCATGCCTGTGCCCGGCCGCGAACAACTCGAAGAAATTGTAAATTCACCGGCCACACATCTGTTTGTAGCTCGCGATGAAAGCCAAAACAAACGCATCATCGGCACGCTTACCCTGGTTATATTTCGCACTCCGGCCGGCGTCAGCGCGCACATTGAAGATGTAGTGGTTGATCAGAGTCAGCGCGGCCGCGGTTGGGGCGAAGCCCTGACCCGCGCGGCAATATCGCTGGCAATGGAACGGGGCGCCAAAAAGGTTGATTTAACCTCGGCACCCCGTCGTGAAGCCGCCAACCGGCTGTACCAACGTTTGGGTTTTGTTCGTTGGGAAACAAATTTTTATCGAATGATCTTATCTAAAAAAGACTGAACTCCGTTCCCTACCATTTCTGGCAGGGAACGGTAATTTTCATTCATCAATAAGCCAGCACCGGGCGCAGGCGCTCACTCTCACGTTGGCGCACCAGATGTTCCATTGCCTGGCGAGTGCCTTCCGATTCGCCAATCAGGCGCAGGAACTTCTCACGCGGCATGGCCAACACTTCCACGGCTTTGCCATTGGCGCGCACGGTAGCGGTTGCAAGACGATTTTTCAGTGCTTCCATCTCGCCCACCATCTGTCCGGCTCCGATGCGTGATAACACTTCCTCGCCGCCTTTTGCAGGCTGCGCGCTAATTTCCACTTCGCCCTGCGTGACGATATATACATTTTCGCTGGCCTGCCCCTGTTGAATCAGCACCTCGCCGGCCTCAAAACGGCGGGGCTCCACCTGTTTGCTGGCAGCCAGCATCTGCTGGTGGGTCAGGGTCGGCAGAGCTTTGGCGACCCATTCATTTACAATTTCGCCATCCGCAATCAATACGGTGCGTGTAACACGTTTGGCCAGGCTGCTGTCGTGCGTGACCATCACAATGGTTTTACCCTTGCTGACCAGGTCTTCAAACATACCAAAAATGGCATCGGCTGTTTTGCTATCCAGGTTACCGGTGGGTTCATCGGCAACCAGAATGGGCGGGTCGTTTGCCAGTGAGCGGGCAATGGCCACACGCTGCTGCTGGCCGCCCGAAATGGCTGTGGGCAGTTTTTCGGCATGCTGATCCATCTCTACCAGACGCAGTAAAGACATGGCGCGATCATAACGCTCTCCCGGTTCATACATGTGGCAAAAATCCATGGGCAGCATAATGTTTTCCACCAACGAGAGGGTCGGTAAAAGCTGGAAAAACTGAAAAACGATACCCAGGTTGCGCCCGCGCCAGACGGACATCTGGTTTTCATTCAACGTGTGAATGGGAACACCGCCAATAAAAACTTCTCCCGATGTGGGACGGTCAATACCGGTAATCATGTTAATCAAAGTTGATTTACCCGAACCGGATTTTCCAATAACGCCTACAAACTCGCCGCGACTGAAACTTGTGTTTACACCTTTGAGAACGGTAAATTCACCGGCAGCATTCTTAAACGTTTTGACAATCTTATTCATCTGAATGAGAGGTTGATTAAGATCGCCAGTCAGTTCTGGAACCGACGGAACATAATCGTGATTTTTTTTGAAGAAACTCTTAAATAGTGCCATGTCTAATATAACGAAAATATCTTTTTAAAGTTGCAGTTATTTTTACGACCGCCGGAATTGGATCCGGTTTAAAATTCATTGTTGTTATTGTATCCGCCTTGTAAATTTATAACCTACCGCCCGCCTATCAACTGGCTATCGGTTAACCAACGAATTCCCCACGCTTTTATTAAAAAGCGCGCTTTTTGCGCCTGCCGGTCTCTTTTCGGGGCACGGTTGCCGGGTATAAGTTTTGTTTAAAATTTCGGTTCGCCTTCAAAAAGGCCGTAAAAATAGTATAATTTGGCTCGAAATCAAGTTTATTGTTATTAATTGAGACGCACAAAAAGGGTTAATTTCAGACCCTTTCTGACAGATATTGGAGATAAGAAATGGACATGCAGCCTGTTGAAATCAGCCCCGACATATTTTGGATTGGCGTTAACGATCATAAGACCGACCTGTTTGAAGGTTTATGGTCGATCGTTAAAGAAGGGGTTTCGTATAATTCTTACCTGATTAAGGATGAAAAATCGGCCATTATTGACCTGACCAAAGAGCTTTTTACCGACGATTTCCTTCAGCAGATTCAAAGCCAGACTGACATTCAAAAAATTGACTATATTGTCATTAACCACGTTGAACCGGACCACGCCAGCAGCGTTAATAAAATACGCGCGTTAATGCCGGATGCGGTCATTTTATGCACCGAACGCGCGCGCAAAATGTTAATCTCATTTTACGGCATGGAAGAAAATATTCAGGCTGTTGAAGATGGTCAGATTATTTCATTGGGTAAACACCGCCTTCAATTTATTTATACACCCAACGTACACTGGCCCGAAACCATGATGACGTATGAACCCGACCGGCAAATTTTGTTTTCATGCGACGCTTTTGGCGGTTACAAAACCCTCAGCGGATCGATCTTTGATGATGACCGCGCCGACCTGGATGAATATATTCGCGAGGCACTCCGTTATTATTCAAACATCGTGGCCAATCACAGCAATTCGGTGCGCAAAGCGCTGAGCAAACTGGGCAATATGCCGATTAATATAGTGGCCCCATCGCACGGCCTTGTCTGGCGCAAAGAGGCTGCACGGATTATTAAACTCTATCAGACCTGGGCCGATTATGGCGACAACGGCGGCGAGCCGTTTATCACCGTATTAAGCGGCTCAATGTATGGCAATACCAATCGTTTCCTGGAAAAAGTATTGGAAGGGATTAAAGACGTGGGTGTTCCCTATGAAGTGTTTGACGTCGCCCGCGATCAGATCGCATACATCCTGCCGGCCTTATGGCGCAATCAGGGCGTGTTGGTCTCAGCGCCCACCTATGAAGCCGCCCTTTTTCCACCCATGACCAGTGTTTTACAAATGGCCGCACAGAAAAAAGCTTTTCACAAAAAAGTGGCGCGTGTGGGCAGTTATGGCTGGGCCGGCGGCGCTCACCGCACTTTTGAAAACCTGCTAAACGATCTGCGCTGGGAAGTGGTTGACTCTTTTGAATTTGTCGGTGTACCCAAGGCCGGCGATTTAATTCGTGGCCGCGACTTTGGCATTCATTTTGCCAATCGCGTCATGCTGGCTCAACCGGTGTCGTCGCAAGCTGATTAACCTGCTGTAAGATAATCTGGTCGCCCGCAAATTGAAGCCGCGTAACCGAAGCCGGCTGAATATTCAGGCGTTGAAAGGCATCCAGCGGCATATCCAGATAGTGGGCAATTGCCAGGCGAATGGTATCACAATGTGAAAAACAGGCCACACGCTCGTTTTCGGCGTGGGCCTTTTTAATTTCTTCCAATGCGCTCACCACGCGCTGCTGCGCCTCTAAAAACGATTCCCCACCCGGAAAACGCATAGCCGATGGGCTGTTTTGCACCGTCTGCCATAATTTCAGGCGTTTTAAATATTTAAGCGTCTTACCCTGCCATGCGCCAAAATCGACTTCCAACAAACCGGCGTTTTCCTGAACGGTCAGGAATAAATCTCGCGCCAGCGGCGCGGCCGTTTCAAGTGTGCGGTCCAACGGGCTGGCATAAATAGCCGTCAGCGGTTCGTTATGCAACATGGCAGCCAGCGCTTCAGCCTGGCTGCGCCCCACTGCATTTAAATGCACACCCGGCAGGCGCCCCGCCAGACGGCGGCCGACAAAATCATTTTCGCCATGTCTAATTAACAGAAGTGTGCTCATTTTTGAACGTCCTTATTTGCATCTGCCGCGCCCAGGGTTTCGGCCTGTTGTTTACGCCAGCGTTCCAGGCGTTCATAAACCATGGCCTCATACCCTTGCGTTGAGGGTTTATAAAACTGCGTACCGGCCTCGCGCGCAGGCAGGTATAACTGTCCCACAAAATGATCGGGAAAATTATGCGGATACTGGTAGCCCTTGCCGTGTCCCAGGCCTTTAGCATCGCGGCTTGAATCCATCAGGTGAACCGGCACCGGTCCGACCCCTTTTTCCTGAATGGATTGCAGAGCGGCGTAATAAGCCGAAGTTGAGTTGGACTTGGGCGCGGTCGCCAGGTAAAGGGTGGCTTCCGCAATCGGGTAAATACCCTCCGGCAGCCCGATATATTCAAACGCCTGGGCGGCGGCGTTCGCCACCACCAGGCCCATCGGGTCCGCCAGGCCGATATCTTCGCCCGACAGGATAATTAAGCGGCGTAAAATAAACCGCGGATCTTCGCCCGCCGCCAGCATTTTTGCCAGCCAGTATAAAGCCGCATCGGGGTCTGAGCCGCGCACCGATTTGATGAAAGCCGAAATGGTGTCGTAATGCGCATCGCCGTTTTTGTCATAAATCACCGCCCGTTTTTGAATCGATTCTTCTGCCACGCCCAGGTCAATATGGATCAGGTCGTTTTCACCCGGCAGGGTGGTTAATACTGCCAGTTCCAGGGCATTTAACAGGTTGCGCGCATCGCCGCCGCATAAACGCTTAAAATGTTCGCGGGCATCTTGATCGAGTTGTATGTTGCGATTGCCATATCCGCGTTCTTTATCATTTAATGTTTGGTCTATGATTTTATCCAGATGCATCTCGGTTAAAGGTTGCAGTTCAAAAATACGCGAACGTGACACCAGGGCGCGAATCACCTCAAAATACGGGTTTTCTGTGGTGGCGCCAATCAATGTGATCATGCCGCTCTCAACGTGCGGCAGCAGGGCATCCTGTTGGGCTTTGTTCCAGCGATGCACCTCATCGATAAACAAGATGGTGCGTTTATGATAAAGTTTGCGGCGTTCTTCCGCCTCACCGATCACGCGCCTCAGTTCGGCCACACCGGCCAGCACCGCCGAGATGGTTTCAAAATGCGCCTGGGTGTGGCTGGCGATAATCTGCGCCAGCGTGGTTTTACCCGTTCCCGGAGGGCCAAAAAATATGATGGAAGAAAACAGACGGTCGGCTTCAATGGCCCGGCGCAGCAGTTTGCCAGGACCAATGATATGTTCCTGCCCCACAAAACGATCAAGTGAGTTTGGCCGCATTCGCGCTGCCAAAGGCGCTTCATCTTTCATTCTTTCGTTCATGGCATGTGAAAATAAATCCATCTTCAACACCTGTGTTATGCTTCTTTTGTTTAACGTTATTATAAAATGCCAATCCTCTTATGGATTTGACGCTAAAAACTTTTTTTATTTCTCTTTTTAAAATGTGCCTTTTTTTCTTGCACAAATCACGTTTAATAGTATAGTAGAATTATTGTACCAATCTTTTTCTGTATTTACTGTCTCGGGATCATTAAAAACCAGAACAGATGTCCGGCGTTTTTGTGATATGATCGAGTAACAACGCCGACAACATCACCACAGGAATTAATGCATCTGTTGGGGAGGAATAGATAGGGGCCATTATTCCCCGGCATGTAAATACCTTTTCCATATTGGAGCGGGATATGCAAGGATTCGGAAAAATTCTGGCAGTGGATGATTCCAACCAGTTTCGTTTAATTATTGAAACCTTTCTCAGCAGTGAAGGGTACCAGGTGACCACCTGCGCGTCGGGTGAAGAAGCCATTCAAATTCTCGAACAGAATAACGATATCGACCTGGTTTTGTTGGATGTGATCATGCCAACGGCTATGGATGGTTTTGAAACGCTCAAATACATTCGCCAACACCCCCAGATTGGCCTGGTAAAAGTGATCATGTTAACCAGCGCCAATGAATCCAGCGATGTGATTAAAGCATTTGAAATGGGCGCCGACGATTATGTTACCAAACCTTTTCACCTGCTCGAGTTAAAAGCCCGCGCCGCCACCCACATTAAATTAAAACAACGTGAAGAAGAACTGGCGCGCGCCAACCACTTCATGGAAAAAGTATTTAAACTGGCTCCGACGCGTATTTCCATTTTTAACATGCTCACCAAAATGGTCGAATATACCAATGTGCAGGATAAATTTTATCTACCCGGTATGACTCTTGATGAATATAATCATATTCCGATCGAAGAACGATTTCGCCGGACCGTACATCCCGAAGATTTGGATCTTGCATTAAAGATACTTGAAATAATTCAACAGCTTACCGATGACCAAATTCACGCGGCCGAATTCCGCCGCATTGAAAAAGGCAATAAATCTCACTGGCACCGTACCTATTTTAATATTTTCGAACGCGACAGCGATGGTAAGGTCAGCAAAGTGCTGGCAATTAATATCGACATCACCGCTCAAAAAGAGTTGGAACTGGCTTTACAAAAAGCGCATAATGAACTTGAAGAAAGGGTGCGCGAACGTACGGCCGAGTTAAAAGTCAGCAATGATGAATTAAAAAAAGAAATCGAAAAAAGCAGCCTGACCAACGCTTATTTACAGGCTACTTTAAATAACAATTTGCAAGCCTTCATTTTGCTGGATGCAGACCAAAAACGACTTGTGTATAACCGCGCCTTTGAAGAGCTGGTCCAGCGCCACCTGCGCCGCGGCATTGAAGACGAAGATTCAATTTACGATTTTATGTCTGATAGAGCCCGGCCCATCTTTGATGATTGTTTTAACAAGGCCATGACAGGAGAAAGCAACGAACTGGAAGCAGAAATATCCTGGTCGGCATCCGTACCGCGTTGGTATCGGTTTTGTTTCACGCCTTCGCGCACCGATGATAACCAGGTGATGGGGGTGTGTATTGCCATTCTTGATATCACCCGCCAGAAACAATCGGAAATGGTTTTTGAGAAAGAACGTTTGCTGCTGCGCCAGCATTATGAAGAAAACACGGCGCGCCTTCAAGAAAACAACCAGGATCTCATCCGTCAAAGCCATGCACGCCTTGAAACATTAAATGCGGCTCTGCGCGAAATCGGCACCCTGGCCGAGATTAACCGGCAGGCACTGAGTGCTTTAAAAAACGGCGACCCCGGCGAGATCAATCAACGTCAGCATAACATCATTTCAAAAATCGAGGAAAACGAAAATGTCGCGTTAAGATTGCTGGATCATTTACTGCAAAATTTCTCGGTTAAAGTTGAAAAACTGGGCAACGAACTCGTTCAAAAACACAACCCCGCAGGTGAACCGGAAGCCATCGAATCCAAATCATCAAATGTGGCCGGTTTATTAAATTCAAACCCGATTATCCTGATAGCCGACGACAACGAAATTTCGTTAACGCGTCTTTCAAAAGCGCTGAAATCGCACGGCTGCAAGGTTATTGAAGCGCGTAACGGTCGTGAAGTGATCGAAAAAATCGAAGAACAGCCCGTAACCAT
Source organism: Anaerolineae bacterium (assembly GCA_021287005.1). Classification (GTDB taxonomy): domain Bacteria; phylum Chloroflexota; class Anaerolineae; order Anaerolineales; family Anaerolineaceae; genus JAJTBH01. Next base: position 7,101 of record JAJTBH010000028.1, on the reverse strand, counting down.
CGTTTTAATGGACGTGCAGATGCCGGAGATGAACGGTCTGGAAGCCATCCGGTTTTTGCGTTCCAGCGGATATTTATATACCCCCATAATCGCCCTGACATCCAACGATCTGCCCGAAGAACGCCAGCACTGCCTTAAGGCCGGCGCCAATGAATATCTGGTTAAACCGGTGGATGACGAATTATTAATTAAAACCATTGAAAATTTAATTCATCTCGTTCCTGAACATTAAAAAACAACAGCCTGCACCTTATCAAACGGGCAGGCTGTTTGTTGATAACCCTCATTGTTTATACAATTTTACCCAGGTTTACCAGCAGTTCGGCATTATAAATGGAACCGCCTGCCGCACCGCGAATGGTATTATGCGAAAGCACAATCATTTTTAACCCAAAAAGCGGGTCGGGGCGCACACGGCCAACCACAGTGGCCATACCTTTGCCCGTCATTCGATCAAGACGTGGCTGCGGACGATCTTTTTCGCTGCGCACCACAATGACCGGTTTGGGGGCAAAAGGTAAATCGCGGCTCACTTCGGGAGCCTGGTAACTTTGCAGGCAATTAATGGCTTCTTCCACCGAGACTTTTGATTCGGTTTCCACCGAAAGGCAGACCACGTGACCATCCGTAACCGCCACGCGGTTGCAATGGGCCGACACGGCAAAATCGAGCGGCTGAATACTCTCGCCCTGCACACGCCCCAGCATCTTGCGTGATTCCCATTCCAGCTTTTCTTCTTCACCGCCAATGAATGGCACCACATTGTCAATGATATCCATGGAGGGCACGCCGGGGTATCCCGCACCCGATAAAGCTTGCAGTGAAACGGCAAAAACCCGCTTGACTTTAAATTGGTCATTTAAAGCCTTAAGCGTCACGGCCATGCCGGCGCTGGTGCAGTTTGAATTGGTCACAATAAAACCCTTCCAGCCGCGTTTTTTACGCTGAATATCAACAATGGCGGCCTGGTCGGCGTTAATTTCGGGCATCAAGATGGAAACATCCGGTTCGCGGCGATAAGCCGAGGCGTTGGAAAAAACGGCCTTACCGGCCTGTGCAAAGAGCGGTTCGGCATCACGCGCGGTATCGGCAGGTAAAGCCGAAAAGACAATCGGCGCATCCGTCGATTCGGGCGCAGTGGGCAGCACCTTCATTTTAGCCGCCCATTCGGGCATGGCATCCGGCAGCACCCAGTGACAGGCATCGCCGTATAACTGTCCCGCCGAACGATCAGAGGCGGTTAACGCGGTTACTTCAAACCAGGGATGATTATCCAATAATTGTATAAAACGCTGGCCCACACTTCCCGTGGCGGCCAGAACGGCAACAGGGATTTTTTTATCCATCATAACGATCCTTCCATCTTTTCTTACTGTTCGATTAACGAATTAATGACACTTAAAGCTGTGCGTGTGCTGGCTGCATCCGTCACCAGGCTGATTGACACCTCGGAAGAACCCTGGGCAATGGCGACGATATTAACACCGGCGTTACCCAGAGCGCTGAAGACACGTCCGGCCACACCGGGGGTCTTAATCATACCTGCGCCCACCACGGTAATGATGGTGGCTTCTTCGCTGGCCCAGATGCGATCAATATCGCGGTTGACCAGTTCCTGCGCAAAGGTTTTTTCCAATGCGTTCACAATCATATCCGAAGCGACAATCGGGATGGCAAAACAAACCGACTGTTCCGATGAAGCCTGCGTGATCAACGGCACACTGGTGCCGGTTTTCGCGACCGTGCTGAAAATGCGCGCCGCTACACCGGGCACGCCCAACATGCCGCGCCCTTCCACGGTTAACATGCAGATCTTCTGCACGGCCGTTACGGCTTTAATAACACCGTTATTCGATTTACCTTCCGCTTTAACCAGGCGTGTGCCGGGGTGCTCAGGGTTAAAAGTATTACACAGGCGCAGGCTGATGCCGGCTTCAATCACCGGGCGAATCGTCATGGGGTGCAGCACCTTGGCGCCGTAAAAAGCCAGTTCCGAAATTTCACGATAGGATAATTCGGGAATGGAGCGCGCCTCGGGCACAATGCGCGGATCGGTGGTTAAGATGCCGTCCACATCGCTCCAGATCCAGACCTCGTCGGCCGGCAGGGCTGCGCCCAAAATGCCCGCCGAATAGTCGCTGCCGCCGCGGCCCAGAGTGGTGGTAACACCCTGCGGGTTGGCGGCGATGAAACCGGTGACCACCGGCACAATACCTTCTTTTAAAAGCGGGTTTAACACACGCCGGGTCTGTTCGGTGGTGGCGGCCATATCGGGATGGGCACTTTGATAGTCGCTGTCGGTCACAATCAAACGGGTGGCTTCCACTGCCTGCGCCGGGCTGCCCGCCGATTCGATGGCGGCGGCAATCACACGCACGCTCATACGCTCGCCAATCGATACAACCGCATCCAGGGCGCGCGGCGAAGCCTCGCCCAAAATGGAGATGGCCTGGCAAAGGTTAATAAATTGAAAAACAAGCTGGTTGATATCCTGCTTCACGGTTTCCACGAGGGCATGGTTTTTCACCAGCGCATTTAAAACCGCATAATGGCGTTCCACAAAGGTATTGGCTGCCGTTTGCAGCGCCTGGGTTTCACCCTGAGCTGCCTGAGATGCACTTTTGAGAAGTAAATCGGTTACACCACTAAAAGCCGAAGCCACAACTACAATCCGCCCAAAATTGGCGCGTTCACCCGTGACAATTTTGACCACCTGCGACATGGCCTCGCTGCTGCCCACCGAGGTGCCGCCGAATTTCATTACAAGGGTTTTGTCATTAGACATATAAATTTCTGCCTCCAGATTACGAACTAACGAACATAAAAACTCAATTGAAACAACAAAGACAAAAAATTAATTAAATGAAATCTTCAATAATAAACTCCTATTCTAATCGAAAAAAGCCCGGGCGTGAGCTTTTGTTTCGCTCTTCCCGGGCTTTTTGATTGACTGGTTGTATATTTAGATTAGCCGAACAACCCCGGGAAAAGCGTGGTTAAGATCATGATAGTAGTCAAGCCAGTTAATGCAATCACTGTGACCCAGCTAAAGATATTCATGATCCGACCATTTACAAATTTTCCCATGATACGTTTGTCATTGATTAAACGCAGCATCACCACCAGAATCACCGGCAGCAGCACACCATTTAACGTTTGACTGGCCAGCATCATTTCTACCAATGACCTGACCGGCAGCAAAATAATAGCGGCACCCAAAACGATCAGGGCCGTATATATACCGAAGAAAATGGGGGCTTCCTTCCAACTGTTGTTTAAGCCCGACTCCCAACCAAAAGCTTCACAGACCACATAAGCCGTGGAAAGCGGCAAAATGGAAGCCGAAAAAACCGAAGCATTTAACAGTCCCAACCCGAATAAAATTTTGGCATATTCACCCGCCAGCGGGCCGAGCGCCATAGCGGCATCCTGCGCCGTTTCAATGTGGAGATTGGCTTTATACAGGGTGGACGCGCAGGCAATGGTGATGAAAGCCGCCACCAACACTGCAAAAATGGAACCGACGACTACATCGATCTGTTCGTAAACATAATCTTTGGCTTTGAGGGCTTTGTCGGCAATGGAAGACTGCTGATAAAACTGCATCCACGGGGCAATCGTGGTGCCCACGATGGTCACGGCCAGGGTGACATAGCTGGAATCAAAATGGAAAGACGGGCTGACCGTGGCCGTTAACACTTCGTTCCAATCCGGTTTGGCCATGATACCCGAGATGACATAGGTGATATAAATGGCGCTGGCAACCAGAAACAGGCGCTCAACCGATTTATAATCAAATTTGATGGCGACAAACCAGACCAGTATGGCCGCGATCGGAACGGAAATAAACTTGCTTACCCCAAAAATTTCCATGCTGGCAGCCACGCCGGCAAATTCCGAAACCGTATTGGCAAGATTGGCAAATAATAAAATACCCAGAATAATAACGGAAAGACGTACACCCAACGATTCGCGGATTAATGCCGACAGCCCTTTGCCGGTAATGACCCCCAGGCGGGCGCTCATCTCTTGAATGACGATTAACAAAACCGCCACAAGCGGCATCATCCATAAAAGCCCGTTGCCATAATGCGCCCCGGCCACTGAATAGGTGGCAATGCCGCCGGCGTCATTATCAACGTTGGCTGTAACAATTCCCGGACCGATCACGGCCAACAGTAATGCCAGACGGGTGCGGTAACGTTTGAAGTTCTTGACGATCTCCATGTGGCGCCTCCTTTCCGCGGTTATTTATACATGCGGGGAATACGTTTTTTCCAGGCGGTTGGAATAATTTTATCCAGCGCATCATCCGAAGTAACAATACCCAGCAGGTGATTTTCATCATCCACCACCGGTACTGCCAGTAAATTATACTTTGAAATCATCTGGGCGACCTCTTCTTGAGAAGAATCCGCTGTCACACTGATGACACGTTTGTGCATATAATCTGAAATTCGGGTTTGCGGGCTGGTAAAAATCAAGTCCTTTAACGAGATAACGCCGATCAGGCAGTTGTCATCGTCCACGATATAAACATAATAGATGGTCTCGGCCTCGCTGCCGGTTTCGCGCAGGGTGCGAATGGCGTCATCCGTGGTCAGGTTGGCTTGAATGGAAACGTAGTCGGTGGTCATGATACCGCCGGCCGTGTCTTCGTCATAAACCAGCAGCCCGCGCACGTCTTCAGAGGCTTCGTCCTCCATCAACTCAAGCAGTTCATCGCTACGTTCTTTGGGCAATTCGGCCAACAGGTCAGCCGCTTCATCCGGAGACATTTCTTCCAGGATGTCGGCCAGTTTTTCATCGGGAATGTTTTCAACCAGGCTGGCCTGAAAGTCGGTTTCAACCTCTTCCAGGGTTTCGGCCAGGGTTTCCACATCCAGCGATTCGAGCAGTTGGTCGCTCTGCGAACGCGACAGGTCGCTGATCAAGTCGGCAATATCGGCCGGGTGCAGCTCGGCAATTTTTTCGATCGGCACCTTAAGGCGCATATCACCGCGCTGTAATAATTCCACATCATCCCAGGCAATCACATTATCGGGCACATTGCGCGAAAAACGCGAGGCCAGCTTTTGGGCAACCCGCGCCAGGCCCATACGCCGCAGCAGCCCCAGGCCGCCGATATCCACATTGGCGACATAATAATTACCTTCCACCTGGGCCAGTTCAACGTCATTCACACGCACCACACGCAAACCGTCGGTGTCGATGATTTGTTTATCCCATATGTCGCGCGACAAAAAGATGTCGTCTTCACAGGGATCGTAGGGAACAATCTGGTCGATGGCTTTATTAATGGGAATGGCCGGAGCCAAAAAAACAATAACGTCTGAGAATGGGACCAATAATTGATGATTTGCCGAACTTCTCACCAGCAAAGCGGATATCACCGGGTAAGGAATGGTACTATGATGTACCGAGGCCACCAGATCAATCACTGTGCCAACGCGTTCGCCCGAAACATCCGACACGGGCTTATCAATTAAATCGCTTAAATAAGTCACGCTGCACCTCCTGGCAAAGAAACGCCCCGTTTTGTTGTCGGGGCGATTCCTGTTTTTTTACCTGCGGGAATTAAACTATCCTATCACTTTTGACAAAAACAGTCAATTATTTTTTAATAAAATTCTTATATTTGGCTGTTGACTTGTCCGCCTGTTTCGAAGATAATAACCTGAAAAGTATTATCGTTTTTATCATATAAGGAATCAACCATGAATTTACAGATTGGACAGGCGGCACCCAATTTCAGCCTGCCGGATCATCTCGGCAACCGGATCAGTTTGAGCGACCTGCAAGGTAAAAACGTTCTGCTGGCTTTTTTTCCGCTGGCCTGGACCCCCATATGAAGCAGTCAAATCCCGGCTTACGAGGCTGAAAAAGCCAGATTTGCGGGATTAAATACCCAGGTTCTGGGTATCAGCGTGGACTCCGTTCCCTGTTTAAAAGCCTGGGCTGACAGCCTGGGAGGAATTTCATATTCCCTGTTGAGTGATTTCTGGCCGCACGGCGCCGTGGCGGAACAATATGGCGTGCTGCGCCCCACCGGTTTCAGTGAACGCGCCCTGTTCATTATCGATCGCCAGGGCAATTTGCAATATATCGATGTGCACGATATTGACGAACAGCCCGATAACGAAGAGCTTTATGCCATTCTGCGCCAGATTGACCCGCTGGCCGCCATGCAGGAGAAATTAACGCCTCGGCCGCAGCCGGCGCCCCTGCCGCACGGCGGCATTGTGATGTACTGCTCATCCTGGTGCTCCGACTGTAAACAGGCGCGTCTCTGGTTAAAAGAACACAACCTGCCCTATACCGAGGTGGATATTTACGCCAACCCGGCCGCCAAAGAACAGGTCAGGGAATGGGCCAAAGGTTCTCTCACCACGCCCACCTTCGATATCGACGGCACCATCCTGGTCGATTTTGACCAGGCCCGTCTGGCAGAAATATTAAAATTAAAATAATAAAGGTTAGTTGCGGTTAATCAGGTAAATTCCCAGCAGCACACTGGCGCCGCCAATCAACTGCCCGCTCGAGAGCATTTCACCCGCAAATGGAATCGCCAGCAGCGAAGTTAACACCGGTTGTAAAATCATGGTCGGCGCCACAACGGCGGCCGGTAAATGCCCCAGGGCATAAGCCACCGAAAAATACCCGCCCACCTGTGAAATCAGCGCGGCGGCCACAAAAAGCATATACGTTTCAAACGAAAAACCGCTCAATGGCCGTTGAAAAATCAGGTTAACCACCAGCAAAGTCAGGCTGGCCATAAACGCGACCAGCCACACATACGTCAGGGTTTTATACTGCGAGCGCACCCGTTGGGTCACCAGAAAATAACCGGCATAAAAGAAACTGGATATCACCCCCCAGATATCGCCCGCATTTAAAGCTGAGCCGCTCAGAATCTGACTACCCAGAATATAAGCCGCTCCGCCCATGGTTAAAACCAGCCCCGCCCAGAAACGCCGGGTGAGTTTTTCTTTCCAAAACAACACTGCGATTAACGCCACCCACACCGGGGCGATGTTGTTAAACAGGGTGGCATTGGCTACATTGGTGCTTTCCAGAGCCAGAGACCATGAACCGTGATCA
>JAJTBH010000027.1 GCA_021287005.1 Anaerolineae bacterium | reverse complement strand
TAAAAACGATTTGTTTTTCCTGCGGTTCGGACTCAAAAAAGCTGGTGATCGGCACCTCAAGGGCGCGCGCCAGTTGCTGCAAAGTGCTTACCGATGGAGAAGATTTTCCGTTTTCAACCAGAGAGAGGGTGTTGATATTTAACCCGCTGCGTTCAGCCAGAACACGCAGGGAAAAACCTTTCTGATTGCGTAAATAACGAAGCTTCATCCCGACCAACAATTCGGCGCTTAATAAACCGGGTTGTTCGTTATCGGCACCATTTTTCTCGTCTGCCCGGGCAGCGAGTTTTGCGGAATTTTTTCTCTCCACCATGTTGATTAACTGCCGATTTTAGCTGTGCCGGCCAATCAATGATTCAATATCTTCATCCAGTGCCTGAAGATCTTCTTCATGTTCAACTTCTTGCTGGAGAATGGTTAACACAATATTGTAAGTGACGGGATCTTTGTCTTTGACCATCTGCAACAGATTTTGATAAACGCCGATGGCGCACTGTTCACCCTTGATATTCTGATCAAGAATGGTTTTAACAAAAGGATCGGTGGGGGCATCATACCCGCAGTGGGTCTGGTCAAGCCAGTCTTTCGGGCTGGCCAGGGGTTCGCCGCCCAGTTGAATGATACGCAGCGCCAGCATGTCGGCATGCGCCAGTTCTTCATTGGCATGCAGCAGCAATTCAGAGGCAACGGCATCTTTCATGGGGCCTTTCACGACCTTGGCGCCCAACCAGTACTGGTAATACGCCAGCCATTCATCTGCAAAAGCATGATTGAGGGTGGCAATTAATTCATCAACGTCCATTCCAACGATTTCGCGACCTTTGGTACCCATTTATTTTGTTCTCCTTTCACCTGAACCGTAAATTTATTGTCATTAGTATTATAGTATGTTTACGGATTTTCATCACACTATTTTGAGAATCATGACCTTAAAATTACGACTGTCGGGTTAAGGAGATTACAACAATGAATCAATTTTTATCCATCGGTCTTGCGGAAAAGGGAGAGGATTTTGGGAGCTACCAGGCGATAAACCGGACAGCGGTCGTAAAATGCGCTAAATATCACAAGCGCACCCAGGGCCATTAAAAGCCAGCTTTGATGATAAACCCAGCCAATCCCCAACAAAAACAAACCCGCGCCGGTGCGCAAAAGTCGATCCATGGGAGCGGGTGGAACAATATCGGGTTTACGGCGGTTAAGGGCCGAATCAAAAAGCAAATCGAGCATATCGGCAGACTGCATGCCGGTGCGGCGCAGAATTTCTTTATCCCCCGAAAAAGCAATCACGGTCGGAATGCCCATGACTCCCAGCGCTTTAAGCACGTCGGGAGACTCATCGGCGTTAATTTTTAAGACCTCCACTTTACCGGCATATTTTTGACCGGTTGCCTTAAAACCGGGTTCCATCGCCCGGCAGGGACCGCACCAGGGGGCCCAGAGGTCAACCACCACCGGTCGTGAAGATTTTTTTAGCTTTGCAAAAAATTCATCTCTTTTCATAAATGCTCGCGATCATGATTGGTTGTTGAAAAATTCGGGGACACTGGAAAAAGCGTCCCCGAAATAGTTCCATGACGTAAAAAGGTTCAGGCTTTGTTGGTGCGTAACCCAAACAGGGTATAAAGCGGGCAAAAACCGATTAGTCCAGTTAACAGAGGCACAAAACCGACAACCAATACCACGGTTCCAAGCGCACCCTGAATCATGCCGCTCCAGCCCAGGGCAATTAAAGCCAGGCCAATCACCACCCGAACAATTCGATCAACTGTTGATTCATTGATAAAACTCATTATTTTGTTCCTCCTCTAAACAGATTACTCTTTTTTATTTTAAATTGACAACAACTTCTTTAATCCATCATTGTTTATTGTCGCTTTATTGTTTCTTTATTTTACAGGTTAGATGCTCAAAAAATCAAAAAGTTACATAACGTAGTATGATTATCAAAATACGCTCATCAAATGAGGTCAAACCGTGAACGCTTTTATTAAACCGCCTGCACATATGGCCCTGTTTTTAAAAATAGGGATCTGGATCAGTAAAAAAATTACCGGAAAAGATATGCTGCCTGCCCGGCTGCTGGCCTGGTACCCCAGGGCGGCCATCGGCTCGGGCGTGCTCGAATCACTGGTCGCTCACCCGGAAGGCCGCGTTGATGAACGTTTACTTAAGATTGTACGCATGCAGGCTTCATTTGCTGCCGCCTGTCCATTCTGCATCGACATGAACAGCTACCGTTACCAGGATTATGATATCCGTCCCGACGAAATTCTGGCGCTGCGTGGACAAAAAGACTATAAACAAACAGACACTTTCTCAGAACGTGAAAAGCTGGCCATTGAATATACCAGAAGCATTTCCGCCACACCGTTAAAGTTTTACCCCGATTTCATCGAGCGTCTTAAAACGCAGTTCTCCGAACGCGAAATTGTAATGTTGGCCAGCACTGCCGCACAGGTTAATTACTGGGCGCGTCTGATACAGGCGCTTGGCGTGCCGCCGGCCGGTTTTCTTGAGCCCGGCGACCTGCCCCGGGGTGATTAAATCGGGGCAGCCTCATTAACGGCTTCAAGAAATTTTGAAACAAGCTCTTTCATATATTTTTCGGGCAAAGCGCCCACCTGTTGGTGCACCACCTGGCCGTTAACCATAAATAAAAGTGTAGGAATGCTCTGAACACCAAAATGCATGGCCCACTGCGGGTTTTCATCCGTATTCACTTTGGTCACCAGTAATTTTCCGGCCTGTTCTGAAGCGATTTTTTCCAATACGGGGGCTATCATTTTACAAGGGCCGCACCACGGCGCCCAAAAATCCACTACTACCGGCAAGGAAGCCTGCAACACTGTTTGTTTAAAACTTTCATCGCTGACGTGTAAGGGTTCGTTAACCATTTTTATCTCTCCACTTTCAAAAAAGTTAATCATTTTAAAATCAACCCGCCGGGTATTATCTTCTCAGCAGGATTGGATATTATTTATCAGCTTTGATGAAAATGTTGGGAAAAGGTTACAAAACAGCCTCCTCTGGTCTAAGACAAAGGAGGCTGTTCAAGAAATAATTTTTACTTAGTCCGTCATGCGATCAAAGGCCGGTTTTAATGCCGGGTATAACATACGATAAACTTCATAGGTACGCCGGTAAACATCCACCTGCGTTTGATCCGGAGCCGTATGCGCGCCCAGGTGAATGGTTTCGGCACAGGCCGAAGGTACATCCTTCCATACACCGGCGCCCACAGCCGCCAGCAAAGCGGCGCCATAAGCGGCGCCCTCGCTGGTGTTTACGGTCACCAGGTCGGCTTCCAACACGCTGGCCATAATTTGACGCCAGAGAGCGCCCTTGGTGCCGCCGCCCGACGCGCGTACCTGGTTAATTTGCCCCAGGCCCGCATTTTGAATCAGGCGGAAACTATCCTTTAAGCCAAACGCCACACCTTCCAACACGGCGCGAGTCATATGCCCGCGCCCGTGCCGCAGGGTTAAGCCCACAAACGAGCCGCGTGCCATCGGGTCGGGATAAGGTGTGCGTTCACCGCTTAAATAAGGTAAAAATTGCAGTCCCTCGCTACCGGCCGGCACACTTTCGGCCTCTTTAAGCAGATCATCAAAACTCACACCCGGGGCCAGGGTGTCCCGATACCACTGCAGGCTGCCGGCGGCGCTTAACATGACGCCCATAAAATGCCACATACCGGGCACGGCATGGCAAAAGGCGTGCAGGCGGCCTTCGGGCTCAATCAAGGCAGAGGGGGTTGTGGCAAAGATCACGCCGGATGTTCCCACCGTCAGAGCCACCACGCCGGGCTCAACCGCACCCACGCCCACGGCCTGGGCTGCCTGGTCGCCACCCCCGGCGGCAACCGGCGTGCCGGGTTTTAATCCGGTCGCGGCAGCGGCTTCATCAGTCACTGTACCGGTGAAAGCCGGGCCTTCAAAAGTAGGAGGAAGCCAGGCTGCCGGAATGTTTAAAGCCGCCAGCACTTCAGGCGACCAATCGCGGCTTTTTAAGTCAAACAAAATCGTACCCGATCCATCCGCTTTATCCATAGCATATGCGCCGGTAAGGCGATAACGAATATAATCCTTGGGCAGCAAAATATGGCGCGCTCTGGCATACACTTCGGGTTCGTTTTCCTGCACCCACAACACTTTGGGGGCTGTAAAACCGGTTAAGGCATCGTTGCCGGTGATTTGAATTAATTTTTCCTTGCCCAACCGGGCGCGAATAGTATCACACTGGGCGCCCGTGCGCTGGTCGTTCCACAAAATGGCCGGGCGCAGCACATATCCGGCTTCATCCATCATCACCAGGCCGTGCATCTGGCCGGTCAGACCCACCGCCGCAATATCCGCCGGGGCAACGCCAGATTCTTTGATCACCTGTCGAATACTGGCCGACACCGCCAACCACCAATCCTCGGGGTTTTGTTCAGACCAGAGCGGTTTGGGGGTTGAAAGGCTTAAAGCAGTCGAGGCAATGCTTACCAACACGCCGCGGGCATCCATTAACAGGGCTTTGGCGCTGCTGGTAGAACTATCAATACCGAGAAAATAGGGTTTTTCAGGCATATTCCACCTCAATATAAAACGAGGATACTTGTTATTGGCAAGTATCCTCGTCCGTTTTTTTGACTAACGAACACCCAACAGCAGATCAACAGTCAGTTGATCCAGCCGTTCATACTTCAAACCACGGCTGCTGATGGCTTTGCGATCGAAGTTGTGCGCTTTGAGCGCGGCTGCTTTTTCGGGGCTGAATTTGCCGAAATAAGGCGTCATTTCTTTATCTTCGGCAGTTAATTCGGCCAGCATGGCCTGAATTTCTTTATCCTGGTTAAACTGTTGGGCCTTTTCCTTGAGAATCAGGTAAGTGCGCATACAACCGCGGGCAAAATCTTTGACGCCTTCATAATCTTCGGTGCGGAAAGCGTGCGCATCAAAGTGACGGCTGCCGTCATAACCCACGTCTTCAAGGAATTTAACCATGAAGAAGGCCTGTTTGATGCTCTGCATGCCAAAGCGCCAGTCCTGATCAAAACGTACATAGTTCTGGTCATTTAAATCGATATGGAAGAGTTTTCCGGCATCCCAGGCTTGAGCCACGGCGTGCATGAAGTTTAAACCGGCCATCTGTTCATGAGCGAATTCGGGGTTAACACCCACCATATCGGCATGCTGCAGGGTGGTAATAAAACCCAGCATGGCGCCGGTGGTCGGCAGGTACAGGTCGCCGCGCGGTTCATTCGGTTTGGCTTCCAGCGCAAATTTAAAACCGTAATTCTGGCTGATGCTGTATTCGCAGAAGAAATCAAGCGCTTCGCGGAAATATTTCAAACCATCCAATGGATTTTTGGTCGCATCCGATTCAACACCTTCGCGTCCGCCCCAGAAAACGTAAACTTTAGCGCCAAATTCGGCACCCAGGTCCATGGCGCGCATGGTTTTTTGCATGGCAAATGCACGCACTTTGGGATCATTGGAGGTAAAAGCGCCGTCTTTAAAAATCGGATCATAAAAAAGATTGGTGGTAGCCATGGGAACCGTCAAACCGGTTTCTTTTAAAGCCTGTTTAAAATCTCGCACGATCTGATCGCGCTCACCCGGAGTGGCATCAATCGGAACCAGGTCATTATCGTGGAAATTAACGCCGTAAGCGCCCACTTCGGCCAGCAAATGCACCAATTCAACCGGCGATTTGGACTGGCGGATCGGTTCGCCAAAAGGATCACGGCCGGTAGAACCTACCGTCCACAAGCCAAAAGTAAATTTATGTTCGGGTTTAGGCTGATATAAGTCAGACATAATATTCTCCTTTAGAGTTGTTATTCGTGAAACCCGGCTCATGTAAGATATCATCCAACACCAGGGCGGCAGCGCCCATCACACAGGCATCGCGCCCATGCATTGAAGCCACAATTTTTAGATCCTGACTTTCAAGTCTCATGGCATTGTTGGTTATGACCTGTTCAACAACCGGGAGCAAAATTTTACTGGCATAATTTAATTCACCGCCCAACACGACCATCTGTGGGTTAAAAATATTAATCAGGTTGGCAATGCCAAACCCAAGTTGACCACCCACTTCCTGCATGGCTGCCAGAGCGGCAGCATCACCCTGCAGGGCTGCATTGGCAACGGTTTCAAAAGTGATATTATCAAGATCGTTATCGGCCGCGTGTAAAACCGTGCTGGGCACCCCCTGCCGCAACGTCTCACGGAAACGACGGATGACAGCGCGCGGACCGACCTGGGTTTCCCAACAACCGCGTTTACCACATCCACATAATTCACCCTGCGGGTTCATGATCATATGGCCCACTTCAGAGGCATAACCATGACTGCCGCGAAACAATTTCCCGTCAATCATAATTCCCGAGCCCAGACCGACACCGGCATTGAGGAAAATAAAATTACTCAAACCGCGCGCCGCACCGAAATAATATTCTCCCAGTGCAGCCGCTTTGGCTTCGTTATCCACAAAAACCGGCAGATGAAAACGATCTGTCCACAACTGGCGCAAGGGAATGTTTTCCCAGCCCAGGTTTGGCGCAAACTTTAATTCTCCCAGGCGTAAGTCAATCAGACCGGGCACCCCCAAACCAATTCCCAGGGGTCTTAAACCGCGGGAATAGCCCTCCCCGAGGGCACGTTCGGTCATGGCATACGCACGTTCAAAGAAAGTTTCCTGCTCTTCGCTGGGATTAAAATTCACCCGCTGTCGCCACAAGACATTGGCAACAAAATCGGTCACCACCATCGAAATAAAATCCACGCCAATTTCAATACCTACGGCAAAACCGCCTGACGGATTTAATTCCAACAACATGCCGGGGCGTCCAATCCGGTCTGACTGCAATATGGTCTCTTGCACCAGTTTATCTTCCAACAAGACGTTAATGATGGCTGAAATGGTGGAACGATTTAAACCGGAATTAGAAGCCAGTTCGGCGCGCGAAAGCGGCGCGTGATGGCGCAAAATATTGAGAACCACGGCAGTATTAAATTTTCGAACCAGATTTTGATCGGCAGTTGTGACCATAGATATCTATTTCTAAACCAGAATTATGATTTGGTAAAAATCTCAGCGATTTTTCTTGAAATAAACGTCCGCGTACACCGCCAGCACCAGAACAACGCCTTTTAACAGGTATTGCCAGGCAGGTTGAACGTTCATCATTTGCAAACCGGTGGTCAGACTGGCCATAATCAGAGCGCCAATTAATGCACCAAAAATTGTGCCCGAGCCGCCCAGAGTCGAGGTACCACCCAGGATACAACTGGCAATTGCATCCAATTCATAACCGGTACCGGCAGCCGTCGTACCGTAACCGACGTATGCTGCAAGTACGATACCTGAAACGCCGCACAACAATCCCATGGTTACAAAGATAATGAAGATGCTGCTGCGAATATTAATACCCGACAGGCGGGCCGCCTCACGGTTGCCGCCAATGGCATAAGCATATCGTCCCAACGGAGTATTGTTGGAAACGTAAGCCATAATCAAGGCTGTAATGGCCATCAACAAAACCGGTATCTGTACACCATTATACTGGTTAACAATATAAACATAGGCCAAAACCAGCACGGCATAAAAAATAGTGGTTGCCAGATCAACGTATAAATGTTGCAGCACAAAACCATAGCGACGTTTTTGAGAACGGCTGCGCACCATATTATAGAAGAGCGCCGCCACCACCACCACGGCAATGATCCATCCGGCAATCGGCGGCAGGTAACCCTGAGCAATGGGGGCAAAGGCCGGCTGGTTGGCCGGGATGGTCTTACCGCCGGTCACAATCAGGATGGCGCCGTTTAAGATCCACATGCCGCCCAGAGTCACGATAAAGGCGGGTACGTTCAGATAAGAAATCACATATCCTTGCAGCACGCCAAACAACAAACCGGTGCCCAGGCCAATGGCAACCGAAAGGGCCGCAGCCAGTACACCTTGATCCGGCAAGATCGAATTCCATACGGACGCTTGAAAATATGCCACCACGACCGAGACAAAACCGGCCAGCTTGCCAACCGACAGGTCAATACCGCCGGTTACAATGACCAGCACCATGCCGATCGCCAGAAAAGAGGTTACCGTCATCTGACGAAACAGGTTGGAAAAGTTTTGCGGTCCCAGGTATGCGCCTGTTGTGGCAATATTAAACAAGATCCAGATCAACACCAGTGCAAAGATGATGGCATAGGTTTGAATATTTTGCCGGAACCATTTGCCGAACGAAAAAACGATTGTTTTATTTGCTTCCATAATTCACCCGATTTAAAATTGAGATAATATCCGGTTCAGGCGATGCCCGTGGCATACGCCATGATCTTCTCCTGAGTCGCTTCAGCCGCATCCAGAGTGCCATTCGAGCGTCCTTCGCACATCACCATGACGCGATCGCTCATCCCAAGCACTTCTTCCAGTTCACTTGAGATCATAATAATGGAGACACCCTGTTCGGCAAGTTCATTCATCAGTTTATAAATTTCATACTTGGCGCCCACATCCACACCACGCGTGGGATCATCCATAATTAAAACTTTTGGAACTGACATCAACCATTTGGCAATCACCACTTTTTGTTGATTGCCGCCTGAAAGCGATTCAACCGGATTCTCAAGGTTGGTTGCTTTAATCGCCAGATCTTTTGCCTGCTGAAGACAGGCTTTTAGTTCGGCATTTTTATCAATACTGATTGCGTTTGAAAACTGGGGTAAATTGGGCAATGAGATGTTATTTAAAATGGATTGGATCAAAACCAGGCCCAGGCCTTTGCGGTCTTCAGGCACCAGGCTGATACCCAGATTCATGGCTTCGCGCGCGCTCTTTGTAATAATCTCTTGACCTTCGAGCTTGATACTACCTTCGGTTATCTTGCCGTACTCGCCAAAAATAGTGGTTACCAGTTCCGTTCGACCGGATCCCATCAGGCCGGCTATACCCAGTATTTCTCCCTTACGCAGGTTTAAGTTGACGCCATTTAACACTTTTCGATTGTTTTCACCTGGGTCAACAGCATGCAGATTTTTTACTTCAAAAATTACTTCACCCGGCTGGCGCGCCCCTTTGGGGAAACGTTCTTTCATTTCACGCCCCACCATATAACGGACCAGTTCTTCAACGCTGGTATCCTTGGTCGTCAAAGTGGTTACTGCCTTACCGTCTCTCAAAACGGTTACCGAATCGGTAATACGGGCAAATTCTTCCAGTTTGTGTGTAATATAAATACAGGTAACACCATGTGCTTTTAACGAGTCGAGAATTTCCATTAATTTTTCAATCTCAGCCTCGTTGAGCGCACTGGTCGGCTCATCAAGAATGAGGACTTTTGCGTTTTCAGAAAGGGCTTTGGCAATTTCAACCATTTGCATTTTGCCGACACCCAGATGGCTCACAAGTGCTTGCGGTTCAACATTGAGGTGGTACTGGTCCAATATATTTTTGGTGTCCGAATACAGCTTGTTCCAGTTAATCACGCCATTATCAGTGGGTTCTTTACCCAGGTAAATATTTTCTCCTACCGTCATCTGGGGCACCAGAGTCAGTTCCTGGTAAACAATTGCAATGCCTTCTTCGATTGCCTGGCGAATGGAACGATCTTCAAGTTTCAGTTCTTTACCTTCATAAATCACGGAACCTTCGTAAGATCCATAGGGATAAACACCCGCCAGAATCTTCATCAAGGTTGACTTACCAGCCCCGTTTTCACCACAAAGGCCATGAATCTCCCCCCGTTTAACTTGAAAGGATACATCTTTAAGCGCCGTGATGCCGGGAAAACGTTTGGTTACATTCTTAATATCGAGGATAATTTCATCATTCACAGCCTGCTCCTCAAATTAGAGTAAAAATTCACGTCTTAATCATTATATAACTTCGACGTGATACCCGGCTCCTCGAAAAATTCGAGGAGCCGGATTGTAATTATTAATTAGATTGAATTAGGGTTTCGGGGGTTTTTCGGCATCGGGGATGTCGCGATAGACATCATCGTAGGTCTGGAAAGCGCTCTTGACGATTTCTTCATAGACATTGTCTTTGGTAATCTGCACAACGGGCAGGAAGTAGCACATAACTTCGCCCTGGGCATCTTTACTGTTGGTCAGTTCGGCCATGGTGTAGCTCTTCAGGTCGCTGATGGTTTCGCCCTTGAGCAGTTTGTCGGCCAGGTCAACAGCCAGAGGAGACAGTTTGCGGGTGTCTTTGTAGATGGAGACGGTCAATTCACCTTTGACGATGCTGTTGCAGCCGTCAGCAGTGGCATCCTGACCGGAAATCGGAACGGCTAATTTCTGGGCTTTCAGGGCAGTCAAAGCACCCAGAGCGGTGCCATCGTTTGAAGCAACAACGGCGTCAATCTGGTTTTTCTGAGCGGTGAGGATGTTTTCCATCAGTTTATTGGCATTGGCGGCGTCCCAGTTATCAACCCACTGGTCAGCAATGATCTTTACCAGACCTTCGTCAACGTATTTCTGCACAATGTTCATCTGACCCTGGCGGAACAGAACGGCATTGTTATCGGTGGGGCTACCGCCGAGCATGACAACTTTGGCGGGATTTTCTTTGGTCCACTTGCCACCTTCGATATCGAGGGCTTTCATAACGCCATCGCCCTGGCCTTCACCCACTGCAACGTTGTTGAAGGACAAATAAGCAGCAATCTTGGGAGATTTAATCAGGCGGTCGTAAGCGATTACTTTTACACCGGCATCGGCAGCTTTGTCAGCGGCAGTAGCAGCGGCGGCGCCATCTTCAGCGATGATAATCAGGGCTTTGGCACCCTGGCTGACCATGTTGTCGATCTGATCGTTCTGCAATTTGACATCGTGGTTAGCTTCCTGGGAGAGAACTTCGTAGCCTTTTTCTTCCAGCAGTTTGCGCATTAATTGTTCTTCACCCTTCCAGCGTTCGGTAGCGAAGTCGGAGAAGGAAAGACCAACTTTAACTTTAGCAGCAGGAGCGGCGGGGGCTTCGGCAGCTTTGGTCGGTTCGGCAGCCGGGGCAGCCGGAGCGGCGGGGGCGGCAGGCGCAGCAGGGGCCGGGGTGGCGGCAGGCGCACAGGCTACCAGCATACTGGCAACCACGATAAAAGTAACAACAACAAGAATTGAGCGGTAAATCTTAGACATGTTATTCCCTTTCTAAAGGTTTTTTAGGTTTTACTAAAATGGTGGCTTCAAAGCATTTTTGAAAAACAACACAATATTTAGCTTCTTCCTTCCTGTTCCTCCTTTCAAAAAAAATACAAACTGCCAACTTACGGAGAGAAGAGCGGTAAAAACGCGCAGAAAGACTACCAACAACGGCGATGTTTGTCGTCTTGGCGCGATTTAACCTTTGCCTCCGCAAGGAGCCAACGATGGGTCAGTTATATACCGATAAGTAATGAAAAAGCTTGGAGTGGGTGGCGGCGATTATGGGGTGAACTATTAAAAATTGGATTTTTCAATAGAAAAACAACCTCAATCATCCTTCCTCTCCCAGAAAAGATATTTGTTGTGTCGTTACACAAAAATAATTTGTTTGTTGTGCATCCCAACTAACTATCAATATCATAGCGATTTAAATAACGCTTGTCAAGTGGCAATTTAATATAATGTTAAAATTTTATGAGTCAAAAAAAGTTCCGTTTGTTTTAAACTTGACAGTCCCCCGTTAAGCCCATAAAATCAAGCCACTGTTTAAAAACCATGCTTGAAAAAGACCTTATCTCCATCTCCGAACACGTCGAGCAAATGTTACAGGCACACCGCGAGGCGCTGCTTAACCAGGAGGAATTATCCGCCCTGACCATGCGCCAGCTTTATTACCTGAAACGTATCGGCCGCCTGAATTCACCGACACTCTCCGAACTGGCTCATTTATTTAAAATCACCAAACCATCGGTAACCTCATTGATTAACCGTTTAACTTCGATGGGGTTTCTTGAGAAAAAACAATCCAGTGAGGATATGCGCGTTTTTACGGTGAAACTGACCGCTCGCGGCGAGCGCCTGACGCGCGTCGACGAAGAAGCCCTTATGGAATTTGGCAGTCACGTGCGTTCGAGCTTAAACGAAAGAGAACTGGAAGAAATGGAATTTCTTCTGGCTAAATTACTGGCCGTTTTATAAGTTAAATCGTCGTCCGGTAAAGGTTAACGACTCTCTTTTTTAATTTTCAAAATATCTTGCGGCATACTGCTGAATAACACCCCGATAATCGCCAAACCTCCCCCGGTCATTTCAACCCAACCGGGCGTTTCGCCCAACCAGAAAGCGCTGATAATGCCGATGATGGGCACCAGGTTAACATAAGGCGTGGCGACGCTGGCCGGCAGAAAATGCAGTGCATAATTCCACAAATACATGGTCAGACCCGATGCAGCCAGCCCCAGGTAAAGGATACCCAGCCAGGCCGGGCCGCTGACGGCAGGCCAGCCGCTTGAAGCCAGTTCCCACCCGGTAAAAGGAATCAAAAAAAGCAATCCTGCGCCCGTGCTGGCAGCCGTCATGACCAGAGCCGGGTAACTATCCACCAGTTTACGTCCCTGAATGGTATAAACCGCCCAGGATAAAGCGCTGCCCAATACCAACAAATTTCCCAATAAAGGATTGCTGCTGGCAGTATCATTGGCGCTGTCAAAGCCCACCAGAATCATGCCGGCCGTCACCAGGATAATGCCAAAAACCTGTTGGCGACCAAGCCGCTCCTTAAGGAAAATCACCGCCAACACCGCTGTAACGGCCGGGACAATGGAGAGGATTAAAACCGTGCTGCTGACCGAGGTATAACTCAAGCCCAGGTTTTGCAGGGCATAATAAAGCGTGGTGCCGGTTAAACCGAACCATAAAAAAGTCGGTCGAAACACATCCCGCAGTTTAAAACCTTGCCGGGCCGCCAGGGGCGCCAGCGCCAGAAAGGCGATGATAAAACGCAGTTCGGTGAGCAGTAAAGGGCCCATCTCACGTAAAACGATTTTTGTAACGATAAATGTTGACCCCCAGATCAAGAGGGTTAAAGTCAGGGCGGCATATCCACGTTTATTTTGCATAAACGCGAATTATATCATTCCTAGAACATTTGATGCATTTTTCCGCGTCTCGACCCTGCCGGTGGTTAAGCTTGATGCCACCCCGGTGGCCGGTGCCTATGTCGAAATCAAAGTAGAGTGCGGTCGTTTTCTGACCGCACCGGGGTATCAGCATCCATTGAGATTATTTCCAGAACCATCAACCTTGTTTTTTGACTAACAGCCGGTGCGGTCTGCGCTGATGCCCCTCCATTAGGCCGGCCAGGCTCCGCTCAGTTCGTTTGACCTCACGCAACGGGCGCGGGCGAATTAAACCCCTTAACCATCAACCAGACCCCAAGAAATACCTCGTTTAAAATAATGGGCAATGCGAATGAAATGCCTAAAACCGGGTTTATTGTTAAACCGGCTGCCGCGGCGAAGTTGAGAACGAATATCAAAATTACCGCAACCAGTCCCCAGATGGATATAAATTTCGGCAAAAGCCCTGTGCGAAACAAAATTAAATAAAATAAAAATGCGCCCAGGCAGAAAAAGACGGGAATTAATACATTCACCAAAACGGCGCGGGTTGCCGTTAAAGAAGAAACCGCCGCCAGAAAAGCGCCGTCATCAACCTGTTGATGACTTAACTCAATCAATGCCAGCGGAGCAATGACAATTAAGGCACACAAAATAGCTTCCACCCACCTGAAACCAAGATACGCGCGGGCCATATTTTCATTTTGTCTTTTTAAAATCGGGAATAAGGATACGGCAATGCCCATAACGGCAATCGCATTGATCAATTCAAGCAGCACTCCGATTAATCCGGCCCCTTTGTTGTTGATAATACTTAAACTATTGGGGGCAGAGATAAAGGTACTCACCATCCCGCCGCCTATCAGGCTTGCCAGCATGGCAAGTAAAAACAAAACACCCGCAAATCTCGCTATTTTTCTCTCGGAATCCATTTTTATCCCTCATTTTAAATAATTATATAAGTTATATTAACATTTACGCAACAGCGATTTTAAAGTTGTACCCCTTAATTGACCCGTCCGAGTCCGCTTTTTCAGACCAAAACAGGTATAATTAAGCAGGTTTTGGTTCTAAAAACGTTCCTGATTATTACCAAGAAAGTTTTATTAATTGTCATGTCTCTAACCGATCTGCAAACACCCCGCCTGCAACAGGTTTTGTTTTCAGAGGGTGTTATCTTTGATATCCGCAAATTTTCCATTCAAGATGGCCCGGGCATTCGCACGACCGTGTTTTTTAAAGGCTGCCCGTTATCCTGCTGGTGGTGCCACAACCCCGAAAGCCAGTCACCGCAAATCGGCCGCATGGACCGTTCCGCTCGCTGCCAACATTGCGGCGCCTGTGTGCAGGCCTGCCCGCAGCAGGCTATTCATCTCGGTCAAACAGGGCCGGTCACCGAAGCCGATCTCTGCACCTTATGCGGTCTTTGCACGACAGTTTGTTACAGCGAAGCGCGTGAAATGACGGGCCAGGTCATGAACCTCGCTGAGGTTATGGCCCAAATTCGCGCCGATATCCCCTTTTACGACGAATCCAAAGGCGGCGTCACCTTTTCGGGTGGCGAGCCGTTAATGCAGCCCGACTTTCTGCTGGCATTATTGCAGGCCTGCCGGCGTGAAGAGATTCACACGGCCCTGGATACCAGCGGTTATGCTGCCTGGCCTGTTTTGGAACGGGTACTACCCTATGTCAACCTGGTTTTATACGACTTAAAAACGATGGACGAAAAAACACACCGGCATTACACGGGTGTTTCAAACCGTTTAATTCTGGAAAATCTGCAAAAAATCAGTTCAACCGGCAAAAACATCATCATCCGCATGCCCATTGTGCCGGGAATAAATGATAAACCGGAGCAGCTTGAAGCAGCCGGCCAATTTATGGCCGATTTGCCCACATTGGATCACGTGGATTTACTGGCTTACCACAGTTCCGCCACCACAAAATATGAAGGGTTGGGCCTTTCCTACCGACTGCCGGAGGTTGTTTCGCCCTCACCCGAAACTATGACTGCCATCGCTGCACGTCTGCGTGCTTATGGACTTACCGTACATATTGGAGGTTAACATGACAATGACTGAACGCGTGCGCCAACTGCGCCAGAGCAGCCTCGACGCCACCCCCACCCTCTCGGCCGAACGAGCCGTTTTATTGACACAATTTTACAAAGCAGATCAGGGTTCCCATTCCATTCCGGTGACCCGCGCCCTGCTTTTTAAATTTCTGATGGAAAACAAAACCATCTGCATCAATCCGGGCGAATTAATCGTCGGCGAAAAAGGTCCCGAAGCCAAAGCCTCACCGACTTATCCCGAATTATGCTGTCACAGCCTCAGTGATCTGGACCTGCTTGACAGCCGTTCCAAGATTCCCTTCCGCGTCAGCGCCGAAACTCGCCGCGAGTATGAAAAAAATATCATCCCCTACTGGCAGAGCGGCAACCTGCGCCAGATGATCTTTGATGCCATGCAGCCCGAATGGATTGACGCCTACAATGCCGGTATTTTTACCGAATTCATGGAACAGCGCGCCCCCGGCCATACGGTTCTGGACGATAAAATTTACAAAAAAGGCATGAACGATTTTAAGCAGGACATCGAGCGCAGTCTGGAAGCCCTGGATTTCTTAAACGATCCGCGCGCTTATGACAAACAAGAAGAACTGAGAGCCATGCGCATCACAACCGATGCCATCATTCGGTATGCCGAAAGGCACGCCGAAGCTGCCCGCGAACTGGCAGAAAACGAAAAAGACCCGCAGCGACGGGCCGAACTGCTTCAAATAAGTGAATGTTGCAGCCATGTACCCGCCCAGGCGCCGCGTAATTTTTGGGAAGCCTTGCAGTATTACTGGTTTGTTCACCTGGGTGTAACCTACGAATTAAATACCTGGGATGCCTTTGACCCCGGCCGCCTCGACCAGCACCTTGAGCCTTTTTACACCCGCGGCCTGGCGGATGGCAGCCTGACCACTGAAAACGCAGTGGAACTGTTGCAGTGTTTCTGGATAAAATTTAACAACCAGCCCGCCCCGCCCAAAGTGGGTGTAACGGCCGCGGAAAGCGGTACCTATACCGACTTTGCCCAGATTAATGTTGGCGGGCTTAAACCCGACGGATCGGATGGGGTTAATGAAGTCTCTTACCTGCTGCTGGATGTCATTGAAGAGATGCGCCTTTTGCAGCCCTCATCATCCATTCAGGTCAGCAAAAAGAATCCCGATCGTTTTATCAAACGCGCCGCGCGCATTATCCGCACCGGTTTCGGCCAGCCATCCATTTTTAATGCCGACGCCATTGTGCAGGAACTGGTGCGCATGGGCAAATCACTGGTGGATGCCCGCCAGAGCGGTTCCAGCGGCTGCGTGGAAATCGGCGCTTTTGGCAAGGAAAATTACAACCTGACCGGTTATTTTAACATTCCAAAAGTCCTTGAAATCAGCCTGCATAACGGTTTTGACCCATATACCGGCAAACAAATCGGCCTGCAAACCGGCAAATTGGAAAACTTTAAGACTTTTGAGGATTTATTTGACGCTTTCGCGCGCCAGATGAAATATTTTATCGATATTAAAGTGCGCGGCAACAATATAATCGAACGGTTTTATGCCCGCAACATGCCGGCGCCTTTCCTTTCTTTGTTGATCGACGACTGCATAAGCACCGGCCTTGATTATCATGAAGGCGGCGCGCGTTATAACACCAGTTATATCCAGGGTGTGGGCATCGGTTCCATTACCGACGCGTTGAGCGCCATCAAGACTCACGTCTACGAGTCCGGCGCACTCTCCCTTGAGGAACTGGTCAAAATTATGGATCATAATTTTGAAAACCAGGAACGCCTGCGCCAGATGTTGATGAACAAATCACCGCGTTTCGGCAACGATGATGACGCCGCTGACAATTTGATGTGCCGCGTTTTTGACCTGTATTTTAACCTGGTGGATGGTCGCCCTTCGACCAAGGGCGGCACTTACCACATCAACATGCTGCCGACCACCTGCCATGTTTATTTTGGCTCGGTGATGGGCGCCAGTGCCGAGGGCCGTCTGGCCGGCAAACCGCTCTCCGAAGGCATCTCGCCGGTGCAGGGCGCCGACCGCCAGGGCCCGACCGCCGTGTTAAAATCAGCCGCCAAAATGGATCACCTGCGCACCGGCGGCACGCTGCTTAACCAAAAGTTTACCCCATCGCTGTTAAGCGGCGATGAAGGGCTCGACAAACTGGTGCAGTTGGTGCGTTCCTATTTTAAACTGGACGGACATCATATTCAGTTTAACGTGGTGGATGTAGAAACCCTGCACAAGGCTCAGAAACATCCTGAACAATACCGCGATCTGATTGTGCGTGTGGCCGGTTACAGCGATTATTTCTGCGATCTAAGTGAGGCCCTTCAGGAAGAAATTATCGCCCGCACCGAACACCAATCCTTCTAGGCAAAAAATAAAACAGCGTATGGTCAAATGAATGCCCATACGCTGTTTTTTATTTTAAGCCCGGGTTTAACGATGTGTCGAAGCAGTGGTTACCAGTTTATCTTTTAACGCCGTTCGCACCAAATCCAGTTCGTTTTTAATACCGTCCAGATACTCTTCCGTTTTATCCAGGCTGCCATCCATGGCATCCACCTCAACCGACTTACACAGGGTCGCCAGGTGAATTGCGCCAAACAGGAGGCTGCTCGATTTAAGCGAATGCGAACTGCGCCTGACTTTTTCAATATCTTTTACCTGGGCCGCATGGATTAATTCATCAAATATTTGCTGCGATTCATGCAGATAATCATCAATCAAAGAAAATAACAATTGGGGGTCCTCCGTGCCCATACTTTCCACCAGCCTGGCATAGGTTACTTCATCCAACGGCTGGCGGGTTTGTGCGGTCTGCGGTTTATTTTTTCGCCGGGGTTCATGATTGGTTTTGGCCGTCGCCTGGCGCATAATGGCAGCCCGTTCCAGGGCCTGCACCAGTTCTTCCAGGCGCACCGGTTTGCTGACATAATCATCCATACCCGCCGCCATACAGGTTTCACGGTCTCCTTGCATGGCATTGGCCGTCATGGCAATGATATAAGGTTGGGCGCTCAGCGACTGGTCCTGGCGGGTTTCCAGCCACTTGCCGCTGCGCACCTGGCGGGTGGCTTCAAGGCCATCCATTTCAGGCATATGAACATCCATCAGAATCACATCATAAGTCTGGCGGTGCAGCGCCTCAAGCACTTCCAGACCATTGCCCACCACATCGGCGCGATAACCGGCGCGGTCCAGCAGGCGAACGGCAACCTTCTGGTTGACAACGATATCTTCGGCCAACAAAATCCGCAGCGGACTAGTCGCAGTTTTAGGTTCGATCACCGGGTTTGTTTTTTCTTTGGGCAGTCTGGCGGAAGCGGCCGGTTTTTCACCCAGCACCGACAGAAGTGAGTTATACAACAGGGAAGGTTTAATTGGTTTGGTTAAATAAGCCGCAAATTTAACATCATTGGCATCAATTTCTTTTAGACCCAGCGAGGTCAACATCACCAACGGCACATCCTGGCGTAATTTATATATTTCTCTGGCAAGCGTTACCCCGTCCATATCGGGCATTTGCATATCCAGCAGCACAATTTCAAATTCCTGATTCTCGCGCATCCAGGTTAAAGCCTGTAATGGCGAGGCGGTTTCGCGCGGCTGCATGCCCCAGGATTGCACCTGGCGCATCAAAATATAACGGTTGGTATCGTTATCGTCCACAATCAATACGCGTTTCCCGTTTAACTCCGGTTGTTTACGATTTAAGAAAATGGGCATGGCGCTGGTGGAAGGTTCCGCTTGAATATAAAAATGGAAAGTCGAACCTTTGCCGGTCACACCATCACTCTCAACCCACATTTCTCCGCCCATTAATTCGGTCAGGCGTTTGCTGATGGCCAGGCCCAGGCCTGTGCCGCCATATTTGCGCGTGGTTGAAGCGTCAATCTGGCTGAAAGAACGGAAAAGGCGGTCAATGCGATCCGGTGGAATGCCAATGCCGGTATCACGTACGGCAAAATGAATCTGGTGAATTTTATGATTATCCCGGGTTTCTTTTTGTGCCGAAACGGATAACACTACCTCACCCTCCTGCGTAAACTTAAGCGCATTACTGAGCAGGTTTAACAAAATCTGGCGCAGGCGGGTTGAATCGCTGATGATCACCTGGGGCACACCGGGGTCCATCATATACGCCAGGTCGATGCCTTTTTCAGTGGCTCTGGACGCCACCAAGTCCAGGGCCGATTCGAGGCATTCACGCAGATCAAACGGCTGTTCTTCCAATTCCATGCGCCCGGCCTCAATTTTGGAAAAGTCAAGAATGTCGTTAATGATGGTTAATAACGAGTCGCCGCTGTTGCGAATGGTTTCGGTAAACTCAACCTGTTCGCTGTTTAAAGGTGTATCCATTAACAGGGTGGTCATGCCGATCACAGCGTTCAGCGGTGTTCGGATTTCGTGACTCATGGTGGCCAGAAAGGCACTTTTTGCCTCATTGGCCGCTTCAGCTTCGCGCCGGGCGCGCTGCAATTCGGTAATATCGTGATAGATAGCCACGCTGCCAATCAGCTCTTCGCCGATAAAAACAGGCACAGCCAGCAGTTCCACATCGGCCAGAGATCCGTTTTTGCGTTTGCGCTGGGTAAAAACGTGAATTAATTCCTTGTCGGCGTTGGTACGGCGCGTAAAGCTGCGCGCTTCCTTCAGATTCTCATCGGGCACCAGCAAATCATCGGTGCTGCGGCCTATCACCTCGTCGACGCTATAACCGAATAATTCCTCGGCAGCCGGATTCCACGAGGCGATTCGCGCTTGCAAATCCACCATAACCACTGCAATGGGAATGTTTTTGAGCAAAGCTTCAAAATAAAGCCTCTGGCGCTGTTCGGCGCTGAAAAGCTGGTTGTTTTCAACCACGGCGGCAATTACACTACCAATGATTTCAGCCAGTTCCAACTCCACCGCGCTCACACGCCGTTCTTTTGAAGTGAAATCGATATTAATCGTGCCGATGATGGTGTTGCGGGTAATCAGGGGCGTGACCATGCGGCTGTTAATATGATGCCTGCGCAGCAAACTGTGATTGCCGCGGGTTAAAACATTATGCATGGCATCCGCCACAAAAATGGCTTTGCCTTTTTCAATGACCTCACGCGACACAGGGTCATCGGCCAGAGCGATGACATTCCCGCTTCCGTTGATTTCATTCCAACCGGATTGGGAATCACCCACAAATTTAAGCGTTTCCCGGTTTTCAGAAAGAAAGGAGATGCCCACATGCTGCGCCTGAAATAAATCTACGATTTCGTGCAAAATTGCATCCACAATGCCTGAAAAATTCTGCTGACTGACCAGGATTTGTGAAATACGGTTTAAAGCTGAAAGACTGGCCACGCTCTGGTTCAGGTTATTTTTTGCCTGTTTAAACTGGGTAATATCATTGCCCATCCATAATATTTCAATTATTTCACCCTTTCCATTAACCCAGGGGATCATATTACAGATCAGGTTGAGGCTCTGTCCATTTTTACAGGTAATTTCAAACTCACCGCAAACATGGCTGGCCGAATTTTCCAACACATTTTCCAGTATGTTTGTTAAGTTAAACTCGTGTTTACCCGACGATAAAATCTTTTCAGAAAGAGCATAACCGATTAGCTCTTGTCGTTCGTATCCCAGAATGTCCAGTGAAAAATCATTAATATAAGTGACTTC
>JAJTBH010000026.1 GCA_021287005.1 Anaerolineae bacterium | reverse complement strand
CCGTTATCATTATGCAGATTACCGACTCTAAATGGAAAATCGTAAAAACATACGAGCCGTAAAAGCCCGATGAACTTTAACCGGGGGATAAACAGTCTACACTGTTTATCCCCCGTGTACTTTTTAGAAGGAGGTTGATTTTGACACTATTCTTTCAACAGATTGTCAGCGGCATATCGATTGGGGCAGTTTACGCTCTGCTCGCGGTGGGGTATGCGCTGATTTATAGTGTTTATAATTTTACCAACTGGGCGTTTGATGCTTTTATGGTGGTGGGGGCGTTCATTGGTTTTTATGCACTGGCCAGTTTCCATTTACCGGTCTGGCTGGCTATTTTATTATCCATTGTCTTAACTGCGGCGCTGGCCGTACTGGTTGAAACGGGGGCTTACCGCCCGCTGCGAATGCGCAACGCGCCACGTTTGTTTATGATGATCTCGGCCATGGGCGCCAACCTGGCCATCGTCAACCTGATTAATCTGTTTTTCGGCGGTGCGTTCCGCAAGTTTCCGGAAATTACAGCCGGTACCTTTAACATTGCCGGTGTATCCATTGGCAAGATGGACTTGTTTGCCGGTGTTTTTTCATTTGTTGTGTTGGGCGCGCTCTGGTTTTTCTTGCAGCGCACCAAAGCCGGGCTGGCCATTCGCGCCAGTTCACTGGATATGACGACCGCCGGAATTATGGGTATTAACAACAATACGGTTGCCCTGGTTATTTTTGGCATCTCGGGTATTCTATCGGGTGTCAGCGGTATTTTTTATGGAATTAAATATGCCGTATTTCCTTATCTCGGTTCGGTTACGATTAAGGCCATGATCGCCAGCATTATCGGCGGCCTGGGCAGTTTGCCCGGTGCAGTTGTGGGCAGTTTGTTGTTGGGGGTGCTCGAAACGCTGGTGTCGGGATATATCTCATCAACTTATCGTGATTTGTTCTCATTCACTTTATTGATTGTTATTTTACTCTTCTTCCCCAATGGTCTGATGGGCCAGCGCACCGAAGAAAAGCTCTAAGGAGTTTAGCGATGGAATATATCAATACCATTGTCATTCTGGGCGGAATCAGTGTAATTGCTGCATTAGGCCTGGCCATCCTGACCGGTTATACGGGGCTGTTTTCAATCGGTCACGCCGGTTTTATGGCGCTGGGTGGATATGCAACCGCACTTTTATATATGCAATTTCATGTGCCGTTTATCCTGGCCTTGCTGCTGGGCGGCGCATTTTCGGCTCTTTGCAGCCTGATCATTGGCATTCCCACTTTTCGCAGTAACCTGACCGGCGATTATTTTGCCATTGCCACTTTCGGTTTTTCGGAAGCCATTCGCCTGGTTTTAAACAACACCTATGACTTAATCGGCGGCGCCTTCGGTTTCACCGGCATTCCTCCGCTGACCAATTTGCCGATTGTGTTGATTTGTGTGGTCTTTGCATTGTTGTTTGCGCATAGTTTTGTGACCTCACAGTTTGGAAAAAACTGTATTGCCGTCAGCCAGGACTCGGTTGCAGCCCAGATGATGGGCGTCAACCTGTTTAGAACCCGGTTAATGGCCCTGGCTATCAGTGCCTTTTATGCGGGCGTGGCCGGCGGTTTGTTCGGTTTTTATATGGCTTACCTGTCGCCATCCATGTTTACCGCCACCCGTTCTTACGACCTGTTGGCCGCGGTGGTTTTTGGCGGCATGCAATCTTTAATCGGCCCGGTGATCGCCGCCTTTGTGCTGGTGGCTGTGCCTGAACTGCTGCGTTTCTTCACCGAATGGCGTTTAATCATTTATGGCCTTTTGTTTGTAATTATCATGATTTTTAAACCCCAGGGTCTGTTGGGTTACACCGATATGAATTTCGCCTTTGTGCGTGTTTTATATAAAAAGTTTTTATCCAGATTCGGCCGCAAACCGGCGGAAAATGCGTAAAGGAGAAGGCATAATGACAACTTCTGACCCCATACTTACGCTGGATAATGTAACCGTGCAGTTTGGCGGCGTGCGCGCCGTTCGAAACGTAAATTTCTCTTTGCAAAAAGGCGAACTGGTCGGTTTAATCGGCCCCAACGGCGCCGGAAAAACCACCATTTTTAACCTGATTACCGGTTCGATAGCTCCCAGTGAAGGGCAAATTTTCTTTAATGGGAAAAGTATTAAAGGCAAACGGGTGGACGAACTCTGCCATTGGGGCATCAGCCGCACCTTCCAGAATATTCGTTTATTCCCACAGATGACCGTTTTTGAAAATGTAGCCCTGGGGCTGCACAGCCGGCCGCATTACAGCGTTTTTGAGGCTTTCATTCGTACCCCGCGTGCCTTGAAGGCTGAAAAAGAACTGGCTCACCAGGTTCTGGACCTGCTCAAGATGGTTGGCTTGCAGGATTATGTAAAACAAAAAGCCGGTATATTACCTTACGGTTTGCAGCGCCGGCTTGAAATTGCGCGTGCCATGGCGACCCACCCGGAACTGCTGCTGCTGGACGAACCGGCTGCCGGTATGAACGAAGATGAGTGCCATGAATTAATTCAAATGATTCGCAACATTCATGAGAGCAAACAGTACAGCATTATTTTGATTGAACATCACATGAACGTGGTGATGGAACTGTGTAGAGATTCACGCATTATGGTGCTTAACCTGGGCGAAGTGCTGGCGGTTGGATCGCCGGCTGAAATTCAAAGTGATGCCAAAGTGCTTTCAGCTTACCTTGGCTCAAAGCGAGGACGCAATGGAAAATAATCCTTTATTGTTAACCACTGACTTAAATGTGCATTATGGCGGTATCCATGCGTTGCGCAACATCAACATTCATGTCGCAAAGGGCGAAATCGTCTCTGTCATCGGCGCCAACGGCGCCGGAAAATCGACTCTGCTTAAAACCATCAGCGGGGTCAAAGAAGCTACATCCGGCAAGGTATTGCTGGATGGGCAGCCCATGCCGCGCCATTCCTACCAGGCGGTGCTCAGAGGCGTGACCCTGGTGCCAGAAGGCCGGCGTATATTTGCCCCGCTTTCGGTAAAAGACAACCTGATGCTGGGCGCTTATTCACGCTCGGATGCGGCTGAAATTCAAAAACAGATGGAAATGGTATTTAATCTCTTTCCGGTGCTGCACGAACGCCTTTCACAACCCGGCGGCACGCTTTCAGGCGGCGAGCAGCAGATGCTGGCCGTGGGGCGTGCTTTAATGTCGCAGCCGCGCCTGTTGTTGTTGGATGAACCTTCGCTGGGCCTGGCGCCGATGGTAATCGATACCCTGCTGGATACGATTGTTAACTTAAACGAGACCACCGGCCTGACCATTTTACTGGTCGAACAAAACGCCAGCCTGGCTCTGGAAATCAGCCATCACGCTTTTGTGCTGGAAACCGGTGAAATTCGCATGGAAGGCAAAGGCAGCGACCTGTTGGACGACCCGCGCATTAAGGAAAGTTACCTGGGCATGACCTCGCATCAAATCGATTAAGCGAGACCGGAGCAATTCTGGGAGAGAATAAAATGGACATTAACATCGATTGGGTATTGTACAACGGCAAAATACATACCCAGAATAATCATCAGCCTCTAGTCGAAGCGCTGGTCGTTCGTGACGGCAAGATCATTTTCAGCGGAAGCAGCAGCGAGGCATTAAAATATGTACCATCGGCGGCTTCAGAGAAAGCGCTGGACCTTAAAGGCGCCTGTGTGATTCCGGGTTTAACCGATTCGCATTTGCACTTCCAGTATTATTCGATTATGCTGCAAAACATCAATGCCGAACTGCCCGACATTCAGGATGTGTTACATGCCGTGGCCGAAGCCGCAGCGCGTAAACCCAAAGGCAGTTGGATTACCGGATTCGGTTGGAACCGTAATGTATGGGGCGGCGTGATGCCCACGGCCGCTTTGCTGGACGCCGTGGCGCCCGATCACCCGGTTTGTCTGAATGATAAAAGCGGGCATGCCGTGTGGGTTAACTCGGCTGCCATGCGCATTGCCGGTATCCACACCGGCACGGTCACACCCCAGGGCGGTGAAATCGTGCGTGATGCGGCGGGCAACCCGACCGGCCTTTTGTTGGAAGAAGCCAATCTGCTGGTCGAATCGATCATTCCGCAGCCCGGCGTGGACGAACTGGCCGAGATGGTTAAACAGGCTATGGCGGTTGCCAACCGCAGCGGTTTAACTTCCATTCACGATTTTGATACGCCGCTACTGTTTAGGGCTTTTCAAAAACTGCACCGAGAACGGGCATTAAAACTGCGCGTCACCAAAGGCATTCCGCTGGCCTACCTGGATAAGGCGCTTGACCTGGGATTGACCACCGGTTTTGGCGACGATTGGCTGCGTATAGGCGCACTGAAGTTATTCGCGGATGGCGCTCTTGGTCCGCGCACAGCCTGGATGCTGCAAGGTTTTAGCAGCGCCCCCGACCAGACCGGCATTGCCACCACGGATATAAACATCATTCGCGAGGCGGTTTTTAAAGCCAATGCCGCCGGATTGGCCTGCGCCATTCATGCCATTGGCGACCGCGCCACGCGCGAGGTGTTAAATGTGTTTGCCGAAGCGAAAACCAAAGGTCTCACCGGGAATTTACGCAATCGTATTGAACACGTGCAGTTGCTTTCACCTGAAGATCGTTACCGCCTGGCGGAGTTGAATATCATTGCTTCCATGCAGCCCATTCATGCCACCTCGGATATGTATATTGCCGATCAACACTGGGGTGAAGAGCGCTGCGCCGGGGCTTATGCCTTAAAAACGCAGATCGAAGCCGGCGCCGTTCTGGCACTGGGTTCAGACTGCCCGGTTGAAACTTTTGACCCGCTGCAGGGTATTCATGCGGCCGTCACCCGCCGCCGCGCCGACGGCACACCCGGCCCGTCCGGTTGGCGGCCCGAACAGCGCATCAGTGTGGCCGAAGCGCTTAAAGGGTATACCCTCAATCCGGCTTATGCCACCGGCATGGAAGACCGCCTGGGCATCCTGGCGCCGGGTTGGCTGGCCGACCTGGTGGTGTTGGACGGTGATCTTTTTGAAGTGGACCCGATGGACATGCTCAAGTTGAAGGTTCTGGGCACTATGGTGGGCGGAGATTTTGCCTGGCGTGCGGAATCCCTGAGCTAAAACGATTTTTTAAGACACCTTTTGTCCCCTCTGCGAAAGCAGAGGGGACTTTTTGATTAACCGGCGTTTATCTACGCCAAATCTTAATCACATTTACATGCAACATATATCAAACATGAACGGCCTCTAAATTTAACCGCAATATGATTACAGCATCAATAAAAAAACTGCTGATTAAACGGTTTTGTTTCGGGAAGAAAAAAGGAGACGTTTATGAATAAAAAAAGTATTTTCACCAGTCTGGTATTAGGTTTATTAATGGTATCCATGGCTGCTTGCAGCGCTTTACCCGTGAGCGGTTTAACTTTATCGGTAAACAGCTCAACAGGCTCATCCAGCGCTGTGCAGAGTAAACTGGGCGCCGGGATTTTAAAATTACAGGATAGCGAACTGGCCGTAACGGCCGAACAATCGGCTGAACTGCTGCCGCTGTGGAAGGCGGTGAAAAACTTAACCGGGGATGTAAACACCACCTCGGCTGAAATTCAGGCACTGTATGACCAGATGGAGGAAAATATGAGTTCCGAGCAACTGGCTGCCATCAGTGTTATGACATTAAGCGAAAGCGAATTAAACGAATTGGTAAACTCGGCCAGCGGTAATGTTCAGATCAGTGAATCAAAAACCAGCACTTCCACCGGCAGCAGCACCGGCGGCGGGGGCGGCATGCCCGGCGGCGACATGGGCGGCGGCCCCGGTGGTGGCGGTGATATGGGCGGCGGCGATATGGGTGGCATGCTGACCGGTGCAAGCACAAGCTCCAGCAGCAGCCAGAGTTCCGACACAAAGAGCTCGGCGACCAACACCACAGCCAAAAACTACAATCTTTTACTGGCCGACAGCATCATCAGCCTTTTACAGAGCAACATTGAAGCGTAAGTAACTGCCCGGACAAGCAGTCTTAACCCTCAAATAGAATAGAAAAAAGAGACCCCGCGAGTTGAATTTGAACACTCGCGGGGTCTCTTTTAATAATCGATCGGGTTTATTCCGTCTTTTTAATATTTTCCAAAATATCCACGCCAATATAACGCGCCGCTGAAAAACCGAGAATGCTCTTTTTGCCTTTAATTTCAAGGGTCAGGGTCTGGTTAAATGGCAAAATTTCGGACACGATGGCTTCCGCCCCCGGAATGATGCCGTTATCTTCAAGGTATTGCAGCAATTGGGCGTTGTCTTCAGCGGTTTCGTGAATGCGCCGGATGATGATGTGTTCGCCGGCCTGTACATCGGTCAACGAAGACCATTCGGCCGAAAGGGATTCATAACCCGGCAGCGGGTTGCCATGCGGGCACAACTGCGGGTCGCTAAGCTGAGCGCGCATTTGCGCCTCAATCTCGTCTGAGATGGTATGTTCAATCTGGTGCGCTTCGGCATGGATGCGCGACCAGGGCACGTTTAACATACGCGCCAGCATCCACTCCGTGAGCATATGGCGGCGGATGACGGACTGGGCCGCCTGGATACCGGCTTCCGTTAAAGTGATATTTTTACTTTCGGCGCTTAACCAGCCGTCCCGTTCCATCCGTTTTAAGGTAATGGTGACGGTCGGGGCAGAAACCTCCAACGATTCGGCCACCCGCGCCGCGACGATGTTTTCACCGTCGCGCTGCATGACATATAAAGCGGCCAGGTAATCTTCAATGGTAGGTGACGGGCGCGAACCGGTTGTCGATTTTTGAGAATTACTCATGTTTTATCCTTGACAATAAAATCAACTGATTTTATATTAGGTATGTTGTTAGTATATACTAATATTGAATATATTTATGATCTATGTGAAAACATTGATTTCAACTAACAAAATTGTATCATGCTGCAACGTTATGTCAAGAAAGCTTATCGCCAGTACAGGCAGTTTATGATTAATATCATCGAAATTTAAACACGGATATGGTCTCACCCATATCCGTGTTTATGTCGCAGTCACATTATTGGGAGCAGGTATGCAATTATTAGATTTGGAACCGGGAAAAAACGCACTCATCCGTAAATTGGAAGGAGGCCGTACGCTGCTCTCAAGGCTGGCCGCTCTGGGTTTCACCCCCGGCGCGCCGGTCATGGTGATGCGCAAGGAACACGGCGGCCCGGTGTTGGTTTCATTGCGCGGCGCGCGTGTGGCCCTGGGGCGTGAAGAAGCCAAACATGTGCTCGTGGCGCTGGCGCCGGAAAAAGCGGCGGTTGAATCCTTTGAACATGTAGGTGACAAAAACGTTATCGCCCTGATGGGACAGCCCAATGTGGGTAAATCCACCGTGTTTAATTACCTGACCGGCATGAATCAGCATGTGGGCAACTGGACGGGCAAAACCGTGGATCAAAAAATGGGCACCTACACTTACCAGGGCAATACTTTTACCCTGGTGGATTTGCCCGGCACCTACAGCCTGACGGCCAGTTCTGAAGAGGAACGCATCGCCCGCGATTTTATCATCAAGGAACATCCCGATTTAATTGTAGCCGTGGTGGATGCGGCCACGCTGGAACGTAACCTTTACCTGGTAGCGGAACTGCTGTTATTGCCTGTGCCGGTTGTGCTGGCCTTAAATATGTTGGATGTGGCCGAACAGGAAGGTATTCAGGTTGAGCCGCACGTGCTCGAGTCGGCGTTGGGTATTCCGGTGGTGCCCATGACGGTGACCAAAAACCAGGGTATTAACGAACTGCGCGAAACGGTGCAAAAGATGCTGGCACACGAACTGCCTTACCATCCCAAACGACCTTCCATTTTGCCGGCGCACCAGCAGGTGTTGGATGAGTTAATCGGTCTAATCGGTCCCTCGGTGCCCGTGGATTATCCGGCGGATTGGGTGGCGCTAAAAATGCTGGAGGGCGACGATCAACTGACCAAATTAATGCAAACCTGTATCGCTCCCAAAGACTGGGAAAAAGTGCACGATTTGTTGTATGCCCACGAAGACGCCATTCTGGATATTGCCGGAGCGCGGTATGAATGGATAGCGCGCATGATCCGCGCAGCGGTGATTGAACCCAAAGTGACCCGCCTGGGCATGACCACCCGTCTGGATCGAGCCTTAACCCACCCGGTTTATGGCACCATCGCCTTAATCGGCATTCTGGGGCTGGTTTTCTGGTTGACCTATGCCATCGGTGGGCCTATTCAGGCCTGGTTAAGTGATTGGATTGAACAACTGGCCGGAATAATTCGCGTGCAGGGTGCAGCCACCAGTGTGCCCGCCTGGCTGGTGGAATTTTTTGCCGGCGGCGTTCTGGGCGGCATTGGCATGGTGTTGACCTTTTTACCGATCCTGTTGATCTTTTTTACCATCCTGGGATTAATGGAAGATACCGGTTATATGGCGCGGGCGGCTTATCTGACCGACCGTTGGATGCATATGATGGGTCTGCACGGTAAAAGTTTTTTGCCCATTTTGCTGGGTTTCGGCTGCAATGTACCGGCGGTGATCGGTACGCGTATCATCGAATCGCGCCGGGCGCGGCTGTTAACCATTTTACTGGTTCCCTTAATCCCGTGTGCGGCGCGTATGGCGGTAGTTGCTATTTTAAGCGCCCTGTTTTTTGGTCCTTCGGCTTTTCTGGTCAGTTGGGCGCTGGTAGGTGGGAACATCCTGCTGCTGGTTCTGCTGGGGATCACTCTGCACCATTTCTTTTTTGAAGATGAACATGTGCCTTTTATCATGGAACTGCCCCTTTATCACCTGCCCAATGCCCGCACGATCGGTTTGTATGTGCGCGAAAATATCCTGGGGTTCCTGCAAAAAGCCGGTACGACCATCTTATACGCCTCATTGATCGTGTGGGTTCTTTCGTATTTCCCGACAGGCGAGGTTAAAACCAGTTACCTGGGTATGGTTGGTCAGTTTTTGGAACCGGTTGGCGCATGGATGGGATTGCCCTGGCCGGTGATGGTGGCGCTTTTGACCAGCATGGTGGCCAAGGAAAATACGATTGCTACGCTGGGAGTGCTTTACGGCAGCCTGGATGTACTGACCGGCATCATTACTCCGGCGGCTGCGCTGGCTTTTCTGGTATTTCAGGTTCTTTTTATTCCCTGTGTGGGTACGGTCGCGGCCATTTATCAAGAGTCGCGCTCTTTAAAATGGACGGCATTCAGTTTAAGTATGATGCTGGTGCTGTCGCTTGTTTTGTCGGTTTTTGCTTATCAGGCAGGAAGGTTATTCTGATATGTTACAACAACTATTATTTATCGTCAGTCAGGGCAGTGTGTTAAGCCAGTATGAAATTGCCGAAAAAATGGGCATCTCGCCCGACATGGTTTTACAGGTCGCCAGAGAATTAACCAACAAAGGTTATTTGCAAAATGCCATTGAAGCCTGCGATAACAGTGAAGGGGGCGCTTGCTCCGGTTGTACGCTGGGCAGCGCCTGTCATATCAATATTCATTCGTGGGCATTAACTGAAAAAGGTGAAAAAGCTGTGCGCAGCCAGGGGGCTTAACCTGCGCCGATACCCCTAAAAAATTTTTAAAAAAGTGCTAGAATCAGTTCCGAATTTAACCTCTGACGAACAGGCAGATTTTTAGAGATGCCCTTCAGAAAAAAGGAAATATGAAAAAAATAAATTTAGCTCATTTGCCTTATCATGTGCTTTTTATCGGGTTGTACCCGGTTCTTTTTTTGTGGCTGCACAACGTTAACCAGATTCCGGCCTTTGCAGTGCCAACTTCGTTGTACCTGGCGTTGGGTGTCATGGCGGCGGTTTTTGTCTTAAGCCTGGTTATATATCGCAACCTGTTAAAAGCGGGCCTGGTAAGCACGATTTTTCTGGCATTGTTTTTCTCTTATGGTCATTTTTATGTGCTGCTCGACCAGGCGGGCGCCATCGGGCATGCCCTGGCCCGCCATCGTTATACACTGGCGTTATGGGCGTTGATTTTTGCGGGGCTGGCCTGGTTAATCTGGCGCACGCGCTCCGAGCTTAAATCGGTAAATGCCATTGTAAATGTGATATTGGGTTTTCTGGTACTTTCGACTCTTGTTCAACTGGGTATGAAGGTAAAAGGCGCGGATGCCTGGAACGCCTTTTTCCCGCCGGCGGCAGCCGAACTGAAGGCGCACAACCCGCCGGCCGATGCCGGCCCGGGACGGGATGTGTATTACATCATTTCGGATAGTTACGCCCGCCAGGATGATTTAAAAAACACCTACGATTACGACAATACCGAATTTTTAAAACAACTGCGCGACCTGGGTTTTATCATTCCGGATTGCACGCAGAGTAATTACGACGAAACCGTATTGTCATTGTCATCCTCTTTAAACATGGTTTATCAGGATGACCTGGGCATTACGATGGGGGACGTGATGGCCCAGAATTACGAGGGCGCTCTGCATGAAAAAATATTAAACAGCGCCGTATTAAAAAACTTCGAAAATATGGGCTATCAGACGGTCACTTTTAAATCGATTTATCCCTTTATTGAAATTCCGGATGCCACCTATCATTATGATGTCGAAGAAACCCAGTCGCCTTCGCAAAAACTGGAAACACTCAACTTCCAATACCTGTTCTTAAAAACCACGTTAATGCGCCCGATGACCGAATGGAGCGAAGCCAGCCCCGAGGTGTTTGCCACGTGGTCCCCGGCGATCATGGCTTATATCAACCCGCGCAGTGATGTATTTAAAGACCGCGTGATGAAACAATATGATCAAAATCTGTATCTGCTGCAAAAGTTGCAAGATACGGCTGCCATTCCCGGTAAAAAGTTTGTGTATGCCCACCTCTTTGTGACGCACCAACCCTTTGTGTTCACCACCGACGGCGGCGTGCGCTGGCCGGTGCACGAAACGCCGCAGGGTTACCGCGATCAGGTGATTTATTTTAACAAACGTATCATCCCCATTTTAAAAACCATCATTGAAACATCAAACCCCAAACCGGTCATTGTGCTGCAGGGTGATCATAGTTATACCAAGGGTGATGAACGTCCCAAGATCTTAAATGCTTATTACCTGCCGGATGGCGGCGACAAACAGTTATACGATCAGATTTCGCCGGTAAACACGTTTAGACTGATTTTTAATGCCTACTTTAACGGCAATTATCCCTTCCTGCCCGATAAAAGTTATGTGCAGGATTGGGATAACCGGGTATTTAAATTTATTCCCGATTCGTGCGTGGGTCTAAAATAAGACGAAATTTATTAATAGATAAAAAAAGAGGCGAAAACAAAATTGTTTTTCGCCTCTTTTTAATTACGGTAACATGGCTCTGGGTGTGGCCGTGGGTATGGGACGCCCCGATTGAATATGGCTGGGTTTATCCGAACAAACACAGGCGCGGACCACGGAAGAATATTTCGCCAGCGTGCCTTCATAGGCTTTACTGCCGTTTTGAGCAATCCAGCCCTCGAAATTAAAGGCAGGCAGCCCGCCGGCCAGAATCCATTCGCCGTTATAACGACGCGCGATATGCACATGGCTGCCGCTGGCTTCACCACCCTCGCAGGAGGGATGCCCCAAACGGTCGCCGGTTTTAAGACGGCGTCCTTCGGGTGGAATGTTGTAACCGCCCAGGTGCAGATAATACACCACCCAGCCGGTGCGTTCGTCGCCGTCGCCATCCAGATCAAGCAAAAGGCTGGCGTCGCCCGAGCGGGCAACCACACCGTCAGCGACGGCGGAGACCCATTCATCTGACGGGGCACAGCCCGAGAAGAGTGATGGCGGGGCAAAATCGACGGCGGCAAAGGGCTGGCCGTCACCCCAGCCGGTGTGCGGCCCACCGGTCAGCGCCCAGATTTTGCCCGGTTCGAAGGGGAAGATAAAATCGGGCTGCTCAAGACTGCCGGGAATGTGCGGGGCTCTTTGTTTCCAGGGATCGCCAAACAATTTTTTATAAGTCTGGGTGAAACCCTGCTCGGAGACGGCCAGGTTATAATCTTCTCCCGTATAAATTTGCGAAAAATAATAGTGCAGTGCCACCGAAGCCGCGTTTTGCCAGGGATCGGCGCGCTCGAGGGTTTTGCCTTTTTGCTCAAAAACGGTCAAAGTTCCGGCGCGCCAGCCGTAATAGCCGTTGTTTAATAAATTGGCCGCCCAGAGTAATTGCGAATAGAGGCCTTTGTGCGTGACATCTTCATAACCGAGCGGATAGGGGTTTTTATAAAAATCGGGCATTTCGCTTTGTGTTAATGCGCCGGTCTGATATTCCAAAACGGTCAGCAGCAGCCGCGGGCTGATGGAAAAATTCTGAGCAATATGTTCCACCAGTTCACCGCCTTTTTGCAACTGCCCGCCGGCACTGTCCTGAAAATCTTTAAACCAGCCGGGTTGAGAATTAACATACTCGCGCGGGTTAAAATTGACCTGGGTTGGGCCGTTGATAAAAAATTCATCGGGAATGATCTGATATGGATTGCCCCATAAAGGCTGGTAATAAATGGGGATTTTCATGGGAAAACCGGGCGGCATGGTCGTGGTTTCATTGGGTATCTCGGGATTGGCCTGCCGGATTTCTTTGATGGTGGTGTGAAAATGGATGGCGATGGCATCCAGCGTGTCGCCGCTCTGAGCTTTGTAATCAACCAGTTCGCCGGGTTGGTAAGGCGGGCGGGTGGCATAACCGTTTTGAACGGCCACAGCGGTGGGGGTTGGCGTGCTCTCGTTTAATACAATACCGGATTTTTGCCCGGTACTACAGGCTGACAACAGAATGCTTAAAACGACCCAACTCAGCCCGCCTCGTTTTAAGCTCTGAAATAATCGTTGCGTGTGATTTTTTCTCATTTTGCTATTTGATTTTTTTGCTGATATTAACTTTTACCTGTTAAGGGGAGATTTTTTTGCTGTTTTTTTGGAGAGATAACAGTTTAAATGGTAAACGTTTTTTGCGTTTTATCAT
Organism: Anaerolineae bacterium; assembly: GCA_021287005.1. Taxonomy (GTDB): domain Bacteria; phylum Chloroflexota; class Anaerolineae; order Anaerolineales; family Anaerolineaceae; genus JAJTBH01. The sequence goes on along the minus strand of JAJTBH010000026.1, from coordinate 8,275 downwards.
TTTTTTGCCTGAAATAAATTATACCCGATTAGAGGCCTGTAAAGATAATAAACAAAATTGAAACTTGATTATAATTTATTTGTTATCTCATTACGGCAAAATTGATGCAGGGAGGAAATATGGCAGCCAGACAAAATGGTGTTTTACCATCGGACAGCAAGGTTAAAGCAGGAATCCGGACGACTTATATATTAATCGGCGTGGTCTTTTTATTGATTATGTACGGGGTATACCAGATGATTTTTGAGGCGGGTACCCTTAAACAGTTTTCACTTTCAATTTTCGGCCTTATCGCCGAAGTTTTTTTGTTTTTTGCCCTGTTCCGTATGAAAAAAGGGCAGGTCAACCTGGCGGCTTTTATATTAATTTTTACCGCAGCCGGCATGATCGAAGGTACATTGGCGATAGATCCCGGCAACAGTTTTGCGGTCGGCCCCGTGGTAGCCCTGATTATGAGTCAGATCGTGGGTGAATTGATGGAGCGGCGCTACAGCACGCTGGGGGTGTTAATTGCCGTTCTGGCCGGCGGCGTCGTGACGTTGAACGATACTTTTTTGCAGCCCCAATTTAACATCATCATTAACGAAACGGTGATTATGGCGCTGGTGCTGGGTGTTTTCTTTTTGTATCGCATCGTGGTTATGTATACACATTTTCCCCTGGGGGCCAAGTTGATGCTGGTGATCAGCGGCATGATGGTGCTGTCCATTTCCATTATCGTGACGGTTTCGGTTATTTTTATCAATTCGATGATCGAAAATCATCAGGTAATTTTCCAGATCAATAATCAATCCAATGAAATTCAACGCGTGATTGTGATGGCCGGCGGCATCAGCATGATTTTATCGGGTTTTATCGCCTGGGTGATGACCCGCTCAATTGTTGCGCCGATTACAGTGATGGTCGATCAGGTGAACCGGGTGTCACAGGAAGGTGATTTAAATAGTCATGTGCGGGTAAATTCGGAAGATGAACTGGCTTCGCTGGCCGATTCCATTACCGGGATGTTAAATCGACTGCTGCATGTTGCCGGGCAAATGGAAAAAGTGGCCGCCAGAGATTTAACCATCAGTTACCAGACCCGTTCCGAAAAAGATCAGTTGGGGCATGCTTTTAATCAAATGACTTCCAACCTTAAGGAGGTTCTGACCCGCGTTACGGGCAGTATTAACGAGCTTAATACGGCCAGCACTCAGCTTTCGGAAATGGTCAGTTCTTCCGGTGCAGCCGGGCAAAACATCGCGACCACCATGAATGAGATGGTCAAACGTCTGTCACAACAACAAAACAGTATTAACCAGACTTCGGATGCAGCCCAACAGGTGTCGCTGGCGATTCAAAGCATTGGCAAGGGCGCCGAAGAACAATCGTTGGCTATTATGCAGGCAACCCGCGCCACCGATAAAATAAACCAGGCCATTCAACAGATGACAGGCAGCGCCCACACCGTCAGCGAGGAAGCGCTGCGTGCAACGGAAGCGGCTCAAAACGGCGCCGGTATTGTGCAGCAGACCATTCGGGGCATGCAATTAATCACTGATAAAGTGGGACTTTCCACACAAAAAGTGCATGAAATGGGCAAACATTCAGATCAAATTGGTTTGATTGTTGAGACGATTGAAGATATCGCCTCACAAACCAACATGTTGGCTTTAAACGCCGCCATTGAGGCTGCCCGCGCCGGCGAACAGGGCCGGGGCTTTGCCGTGGTGGCCGATGAAGTGCGCAAACTGGCGGAACGCGTCTCCGCTTCGACTCGGGAAATAGCTGCCCTGGTGCATACCATTCAAAACACCGTTTCCGAAGCGGTGCTCGCCATGCAGGATGGATCTTTGGAAGTGGAAAACGGCACACGCCTGGCCAACCAGGCCGGCTCGGCTTTGGAAATGATTCTGGGCGCGGCCCAAAAAGTGGCCGAACAATCGGGAGAGACCAGTAAAAATACGCGTTTAATGTTGGATGCCTCAAAAGAACTGGTAGACACCATGCATAATGTTTCGGCAGTGGTGGAGGAAAACACGGTTTCAACCGAACAAATTCGAGACGCTTCGGATGAAGTGAGCCGCTCCATTGAAGCCATTTCCGATATTTCCAAAGAAAACTCAAAAGCGATTGAAGAAATAGATGTTTCTCTGAGATCAATGAATGAGCAGATGAATAGCGGAGTGAAATCGAGCGGCGCAGTCACTGAAATGACACATTCACTGCGCCGGATGGCGGCCGAATTTACGCTTTAAATTTATATTTGCCTCTTGACGCCGGGGCGAGGAAGAAATAAAATTATATTCAATATCATGAATGTAATGAAGGTTGACTTTTTTAATCCCCAAATTTACGATGCACAGGTGCAGATATTTAAGGTTTTAACACACCCGGCTCGTCTGGCCATTCTGGATATCTTACGAAATGGTGATCATTGCGTCTGTCATATTGAAGCGCACCTGGGGTATCGTCAGGCTTACATTTCCCAGCAACTGGCTGTTTTACGCGAAGCCGGCCTGATCCAAGATCAACGGGAAGGCTGGAATATTTTTTATCATGTAACTGACCCGCGTATTTATGACGTGTTGGATGCGTTACGCCAGATGACCGGCGAGCAGGCCGCGCCAGGGCAGAGTAAAGCCGTAATTTGTAATTGTCCAAAATGCAGCGGATAGTCAAGCGGTAAATTTTTTATAATCCGACCTGTAGTTTTTCTGAATAGACAACGGCGAGTATTAAAACCTCGGCTTCCGGGTAAATTTATCGGTATAATTGCCTGAATGATTATCCGGGCAGGTTATCGTGTTACCCCGGTGATGATAAAAAAGAGGATGTTAAAAATGTTTTGTTGACATCCTTACAAAAATAAATTTACGAAATTCAAAATACAGGGTAAAATATACTTGTATTTAAGATAATATTTATCCGATTAACGGATTTCAGGAGGTGTATTATGGGGTGTTGTTCTTCAGGTTGTGGTGATTCATGTGGCGGTGGCTGCGGTCCGGAAAGCTTCAATGAAGAAGTGGATCAGGCTGCCGAAAACCTGGCGGTATTGATTGAACAGTCGGCAGAATACCAGGAATTTGTGCGTATGGCGCAGACAGTTAACGCGGATGAAGACGTCAAACGTTTGATTCTGGAAATTCGCAGCAGTCAGATGGTGGATGGCTCGGTAGATGGCGCTGGCCGCCTGGATCAGTTGCAGGTTGAGCTTGAAGCATTACCGGTGGTTCAGACTTACCGGCGCGCCGAAGGTACGGTAAAAGAGATGCTGCAGCAGGTGGATGCGATTGTCAGCCAGTCCAGCGGCATTTCATTTGCAATGAATGCCCGGGTTAATAGCTGCGGCTGCGGCGGCAGTTGCCAGAATTAAGCGTGGCTGTTTCATTCGAGGAAAGGTTGGATATGGAATTATCAGAAGAGATCAAACAGTCCGCTCGCGCTCTGGGGCAGTCTTTGAGCGCGGATGAAACGGTGCGCCAATACCTGGAACTGCGTGATTTAACGCAGCGGGATGAAGAAACCATTAATTTGGAAACCGAACATGCCGCGTTGTATCAAAAACTATCCGAACGCCAGCGCAGCGGAATGGTTTTGGACCGTGAGGAATTGGACCGTTATTTTGAATTAAAACGTAAAGTGCAGAATCACCGCTCAATCGTGGCTCGTGATATGCAGCTCGAAAATGCAAAAGTTTTATTGGGACAGGCAGCTCAGCGCATTACATCGATTCTGGGCGTCGATTACAGTAATTTTGCCGGTTAAGACGGCAGGGCTTAAAGCGCCTGTTGTTGTGCGGCAAGCCATTGTTTGATTTTTGTTTCAATCAAATCTCTGACCTGGCGGAATTTGTTCAGGGTCTCTTCGGGAGTTCCCTCAAATTTCGCCGGGTCTTCAAATGACCAGTGTAAACGCTGGCTTACGCCCGGCCAGACCGTGGGGCAGTTTTTATCCGCATCGTCACACACTGTAATCAAATATTGAAATAACACCTTTCCGAGGTATTCATTTACGCTTTTTGATTTGTGCTGTGAAAGATCCAGACCGATTTCCTGCATCACCCGGATGGTGTAGGGGTGGATGGGTTTGGGCTCCAGGCCTGCGCTGAAAGCTTCAAAATTATCATTCCCATAATGTCTTAAAAATGCCTCGGCCATCTGGCTGCGGCATGAATTTCCCGTACATAAAAATAAAACGCGTTTTTTATCCATAAATTTATCCCATCGTATTGTTAAATTTAGATAATTATGATTATAAAAGGGGAATGTTAAAAATCGTTTAACAGTGCGTTATTGGACGGTAAATATGGATATTAAAATTTAAAAAAATTAAATATCCATAAAAATAAAGCATTTTCCATTAAATAAAATGACAAAGTTAACGGATTTTAATAAAAATTTAAAAAGTACTTGACAAACGCTTAAAGAATCTGTAATATATTTGTGAGAGCGCTCCCATTAATAGTAAAAAAAGCATACAGAATCTCATTTATTAAAGTCAATTTATTATTTATTTTATCCATTGTTCTTGTGTTTTTATTTTACAGAGTTTGGGAGCGCTCTCAGGGGATTTTTGATCACATTACAGGTATTGCTCCTGAAAAACCAGGTGAAGATCCATAGGATTGACGGGTAAATAAACGGATCTTCTAAAAAATACTAAAAATTTTAATAAAAAGTCTGGTGAAATTTTATTTAATATGAATGAAAAAATAACCATAAACGATATTGCTGAAGCGTGCGGGGTATCCATTGCAACCGTTTCACTGGTGTTAAATAATCGCCCGGGAACCTCACAAAAGACGCGCACCCGCGTGATTGAAGCCGCCACCAGTATGGGCTATTTTATCCGGCCTGCCACCATCAGCAATCGTTGCGGGCGTCTTTCACGCCTGGGGTTATTAAGCAAGGCCGAGTTAAGCACCACGCCTCAGGCCAACCCGTTTTATTCAAAGGTGATTTTTGGCATTGAAGAAGCCTGCCGGCGCAGCGGAATCAGCCTTTTATTTTCGATGCTGCCGGTGGATGAAAACAATTATCCGTTGGAATATCCGGCTTTGTTAAACGGTGAGGATATTGACGGTTTGCTCATGCTGGGTACTTTTGTGGATAAAACCGTATTGTCGGTGGGGGGCAATCGCCAGGTGCCGGTGGTTTTGGTGGATTCATATAGCGATACGCAGACATTTGATACGGTTGTGTCGGATAATTTCCGCGCGGCTTACCAGGCGGTGGATTATTTGATCAAAAAGGGACACCACCATATCGCCATTGCGGGCGGCAAGGCAAATGCCTATCCCAGTTTGAAAGACCGGCGCAATGGTTATTTGAGGGCTCTAAAAGAAAACGGCATCGCTGAAATTTATATGGCCGATTTTAACCTGAACAATGAAAACAAGGATACCGGATATGAGGCGGTGGTTAATCTGCTGGGCAACCATGCCCAGATTACGGCGCTTTTTTGTGTCAACGACGACGCCGCCACCACGGCGCTGCGCGCTGCCAAGGCGCTCGGCCGGCGGGTGCCGGAAGACCTTTCCATTATCGGTTATGACGATACTTACCTGGCAACCAGTGCTTCACCCATGTTAACCACCATGCACGTTGATACGGTGGGCATGGGGCGGGCAGCCGTGCAATTGCTGGCATTCAGGCTGGATAACCCCGAAGCAGCCCGGTTAACCTTAACCATTCACCCCTACCTGGTCGAACGCGATTCGGTCGCTCAACACGTTTTTTAGTGAGGAGAAGTTTTTATTTATGTCTTCCCAAAATTTCCAGCAAACCATTCCCTGGCAAGAGCGGCCGGCCGGTAACTCGGATGTGATCTGGCGTTACGACGCCAACCCCATCATTCCACGCAATTTAATCCCCACCTCCAACAGCATCTTTAACAGCGCGGTGGCGCCCTATAATGGAACTTTTGCAGGCATTTTTCGTTGTGATGATAAAAAGCGCGATTTAAATTTACATCGCGGTTTCAGCCTGGATGGCATTGATTGGAAGATCGACGAAACGCCGATAAACTGGCAGATTACCGATGAAGATTTAAATCGTTTTGAATATCGTTACGATCCGCGCCTGACCTGGCTGGAAGATCGATATTATATTACCTGGTGCAACGGCCTGCACGGTCCGACCATTGGTATGGGGTATACCTACGATTTTGAATCCTTCCATTTTATTGAAAATGCTTTTTTGCCTTTTAATCGCAACGGGGTTTTGTTTCCGCGCCGGATTAACGGCAAATATGTCATGCTCAGCCGCCCGAGCGATAACGGGCATACCCCCTTTGGCAATATTTATCTGAGCCAGAGTCCCGACCTGATTTACTGGGGGGAACACCGTTTTGTGATGGGCACCAAATCGGGCTGGCAGAGCACTAAAATCGGCGCCGGACCCATTCCGATTGAAACATCTGAGGGCTGGTTGTTGTTTTACCACGGGGTGTTAACCTCGTGTAATGGATTTGTGTATAGTTTCGGGGCGGCCTTGTTGGACCTGGATCAGCCCTGGAAGGTTATATATCGCAGCGCGCCTTACCTGCTGTCTCCACAGACCCTTTATGAATGTGTGGGTGATGTGCCCAATGTGGCTTTCCCCTGCGCGGCTCTTTATGAGCAGAGCAGCGGCCGAATAGCCATATATTATGGCGGAGCAGATACGGTTACGGCTCTGGCGTTTTGCAAACTGGACGAAGTACTGTCATTTTTAAAAAATAATTCGGATGTTTAGAAGGAGGTGGTTTACTTCCCGGCTGGCTGGAATTGGCGGGACGGATTAAATAAAAAAGTACATTTTTTTGTTTACTTTGCCTGTAAAAAAAGGCGCCATTTCATTCCGGAAAAATGAAATGGACGCCCAATCGTTGGAAACCTTCTCTGGGTTAGAGCGTCAAGGTTTCCATAACTTGTATGTTACCATAAATGATTCCTATTAAGGAGAGAAATGTACCGGAAACTACCCAAAACCTTACTCATGGTTGTCGTTATGATGTCCATGATTCTGGCTGCCTGTGCCCCCGCGGCCGCTCCTGCTGCACCCGCCGCTCCTGCGGCTCCTGCCGAAGCCCCTACTGCCGCTCCGGCTGCCCCCGCTGCCGAAGTTGCCGCTCCCACCGAAGCCCCCGCGGCTGCACCTGTTGAAACCGTTTTTCAGCGTGAAGAAACCCTTTACACCACCGGTGTACAGTGGGGTCCTCCCTCCAGCTGGAATCCGTGGAATGGCGGCGGTTATTCCGTTGGTACAGTCGGTTTGATTTATGAAACCCTGTTTGCCTACGATCCTTTGACCGATAAATTTAACCCCTGGTTGGCCGAATCCGCCGAATGGGTGGATGACACTACCTGGGAAGTTAAACTGCGCGACGGCGTTAAATGGACCGATGGCAAACCCCTCACCGCCGATGATGTTAAATTCACCGTCGAGCTGGCCGATCCCAACGGCAAATATGCCGGTACCGGTCTGGCCTTCCAGAACATGTGGAAATCAATCGATTCCATCGAAAAGAAAGACGACCTGACCCTGGATTTCAAATTCAAAGAGAATCCCCCCTACCAGGAAGTCGGTTTCTACTTCATGTACCAGGTTCCGATCGTGCCCATGCACCTCTGGGAAAATCGTGACGTGAAAGATATCTCCGGCGGCGCCAACCTCGACCCGGTCGGCAGCGGTATGTACAAAGCCGAATCCATGGACCAGGACCGCGCCGTGTTGGTTCGTAATGATGAATGGTGGGGTGTTAAAGCCTTCGGTAAAGGCCCCGCTCCCAAACGTATCGTTGATATCGTCGTGCCCAGCAACAACGTTGGTCTGGGTATGGTTCTGCAGGGTGGTATCGACCTGGATAACAACTTCCTGCCCGGCGTGGCTTCCCTCGTCAAAGGCGGTTATGGCATTTCCACTTACTACCCCGAACCCCCGTACATGATCCCGGCCAATACCGTGCAGTTGATCTTCAACCTGCAAAAGAAACCGATGGATGACATCGCTTTCCGCCGCGCCATGGCCTATGCCATCAACATCAACGACATCGTTGAAAACGACTATGCCGGTCTGGTAAAAGCCTCTGACCCCACCGGTTTATTACCCGCCTGGGAAAAATATGTTGATAAAGAACAGGCCAAAGAACTGGGTTGGAGCTATGACCCCGAACAATCCAAGAAGATTCTGGCCGATGCCGGTTACAAAGATGTTGACGGCGATAAATTCCTCGAAGCCCCCGACGGCTCCAAAATTGATCTGAAGATCACCTGCCCCAGTGGTTGGACCGACTGGATGGCTGCCATTCA
>JAJTBH010000025.1 GCA_021287005.1 Anaerolineae bacterium | reverse complement strand
AATCTCTTCCAGAATTTCTGCGATATCGACCGTATTATTCTTTAAAATTTCATCCGCTTCAGGTGTGGTGGGGCCATTGGCGCCTTCGGCAACAATTTTCACCTGTTTACTGATGCGGTTCACATTGGCGCCTGTCACCTGCCCTTCCAGAGCAGCCGGGATGAGAACATCCACATCTTTCGACAACCAGGCCATGGCATCTTCTATCACATAACCGGCCGCAACGGCTTTTTCTTTGTTGATCGCGCCGTATTGATCGGTAATGGTCATTAAGAAACGCGGATCAACGCCCTGCGGGTTGCTGACGGTATAAGACGCCATATCATTACGATCCCAATAGGACACACATTCAACCGTTCCACCCAGAATCTCACGGTAACCAATCGCAGCATATTGCGAAACGTTACCAAAACCCTGCAAGGCAGCGCGGGTTTTGCGCGGGTCCATTTGCAAGTGTTTCATGGCTTCACGAACGGCAAAAATGACACCGTAACCGGTTGCTTCCGTACGCCCCAGTGATCCTCCGCCGCCCAGGGGTTTGCCGGTGATCACACCCGGTGTAAAATGACCCACCAGTTTTGAATATTCATCCATCATCCAACCCATCATCTGCGGGGTTGTACCCACATCCGGGGCGGGGATGTCGATGCGCGGGCCAAGATTGCGCCACATTTGTTGAATGTAACCCCGGCAGAGGCGTTCCTTCTCGCCCACAGTCAGAGTAGATGGGTCTACCACCACACCGCCTTTGCCGCCGCCCAGCGGGATATCAGCTACGGCGCATTTCCAGGTCATCCAGGTTGCCAGCGCGCGAATGGTATCAATGGTTTCCGAAGGGTGAAATCGAATGCCCCCCTTGTTGGGTCCGCGTGCATCGTTATGCTGCACACGATAGCCATCGAACAAGCGTAAACTACCATCATCCATCCTGACGGGAATTCGGAAATGAAATTCCCGCAACGGCCAGCGCAGCATTTCACTGACCGAGCCGTCCAGCTTAAGCTGGCGGGCAACGTGGTCAAATTGACGCTGCGCCATTTCAAATGCATTGGTTGTTTCTGACATCTTTCTCTCCCAAAAATTGGTATATATCAGAGATAGCGGTTTCGCCGTTTTTTGAGACAGCTTTCACCGCCTCATCTCCACCTTCCGAAGTTGAGTAAAAAACAAGCAGGTACATCCCTCTAACGCTTAACCACCCGCCATAATAAACCGGAGTGACGGGAAATTTTCCCATCAGGTCACTCCGGTTTTTATTACATGGTATTAATCAAAGAGGTTTTTCGAGCTTTTAGGTATTCACTTTCAGATATTGATGAATTTTTACAATGGATGCACTAACGGCTCAACAAGAATTGACGGAAGCCTTGCAGCGCAGTCGCCAGTACCAGCACCAGGCCCTGCATGGCATATTGCCAGTGAATCGGCAAACCGATTACCACCACCAGGTTTAAGAGCAGGATCAGGAGCGCCACGCCGGCTGCCGTACCGTATAAATTACCACGCCCGCCGGTAAAGGTTGTACCGCCGACGATAACGGCCGAAATTGAATTGGTGTTGTAATCGGTGCCCAGGCGTAAATCGACATAACCGATGTAACCGCTTAAGATTAAGCCGCCTAACAAAGCCAGCATGGAGCAGAGCACATGTGCGCCGATCATAACCGCGTCCACATGGATGCCCGAATAGTTGGCTGCCGATGGGTTGCCGCCGACGGCATAAACCCAACGTCCCAGGCGTGTAAAACGCAGGGCAAAGATGATAATGGCATTTACGATTAACCACACCACCAACGCCGCGGGGATCATGCCCATCACCGGTTCAATGCTGATGGAACGCAGCAGTTCGGGGACTGTACCGCTGGCCTGGCCCTTGGTATAGGCCAGACGCGCGCCCTGGATGAAAACCATCATACCGAAGGTCGCTACAAAAGGCGGCACCTGGCGTTTTGTGATGAGCAGGCCGTTTAACAGACCAATCGCGGCTGCCACGGCAAAGGCTTCAACCAGAGAGAGCGGAATGGAAGTTCCGGCTGTGGTTTGCACCACAATTACCGCGCCCAAAGCCAGAACGGCACCCACCGAAAGGTCAATCGAACGAACCAACAGCACCAGGGTCTGCCCAACGGCCACAATGCCCAACACTGCGATCTGAATGGCAATCGTTTTTAAGTTGGAGGGCGCATAAAAAGCCGGGGCAATGAAAGCCGCCACAATCAAAATGACCACATCCAAAATCGGAGCCGCCCATTTTCCGACCCAATCGACCCACTTGATTAAACTTTGTGAAGTTTTTAACTGAGTTAGTCGGCTCATAAAACTTGTTTGCACAGGTGTCATGTTCATATTGACCTCGGCGATTTATATGCAGCTACAGCGGCCAAAACCACCAGGCCCAACAAAAGCTGTTGATAATAGATATTTACTTGTAGAAGGTTAAAAACGTTGGACAACATGGCCAGCAGTAACACACCGCCCAAAGTGCCAATCATGGAACCGCGACCGCCATACAGACTGATGCCGCCCAGGGCGACTGCGACCATTGATTGAAAATCCATACCTTCCGCCGCACTGGGGTCACCCACACCGGTTCGTGAAAGCAGGAACAAACCGGCCAGGGCTGCGCATGCGCCGCTGAAGATATAAGCCATGACCAGAGTCCAATTGATTTTGATGGCCGAGAGTCGGGCAATGCGTTCCGAACCACCCACGGCAAACAATGCTCTACCGGAACGGGTGCGGGTGGTAAAAATCCAGGCTGCCACCCAGATCAACGCCATGACCAGCACATTGACCGGAACGATGCCTAATTTGGCATCATAGATCTTCAAATATTCAGAGGGGATGCCGCGAATAGGGGTTGAAGAAATCGCCAGGTTAATCCCGCGCAAAATATTGGCAACGCCAAAGGTGATTACAAACGGGTTGGCATGAGTATAGGTTACCAGCGCGCCGTTCATCGTTCCCAACACAACGCCAATGCCAATGCCCAGCACCAATAAAGGCACAATCAGGGCACTGTTGCTGCCGGTGGCGGCAAAAATGGTGGCGACGATCAGGGCAACCATACGGGCGACCATAGCAACAGACATATCGGCGCCGCCGGTTAAAACGACTACACTTTGACCGATGGCTATCAAACCGATCACAATCGATTGCCTGAGAATGTTAACCATATTGGAGGTGGTTCTAAAATTTGGCGAAAAAGTTGACGCCAGTAAAAAAATCACCAATATGATTCCGTAAATCAACAAAATGGATGCGTTCCGGCGGACTAAACCTGAAACGTGATTCCAACGCTGGCCTCTTGCCTCTTTATCTGCAATTAATGGAATATTCATACTTCAATCCTCACGTCTCTAATTACAAGGCGAACTTTCTTCATTGGTAGCCGTCGCCAGATGCATGATTTCTTCTTCCGAGAAATTCTCACGACTAATTTCACCGGCAATACGCCCTTCATGGAAAACCAGAATACGATCCGCCATGCCGATTAATTCGGGTAATTCCGATGAAGCCATAATCACACCGATGCCCCGGTGAGTTAATTCGCGTATACGCATATAAATTTCTGCTTTGGCGCCCACATCAATACCGCGTGTGGGTTCATCAAAAATCACAAGTTTGGGATTGGTTAAAAGCCACTTACCCACGACGATTTTTTGCTGGTTTCCGCCGCTCAAATTTTCTGCCGTGATTTCAGGATTGGATGGGCGAATTTGAATATCGCTGATCGCTTTGTCAACGATCTGTTTTTCCACTGTGTGCTGCAAAACACCCCAGCGTCCGATTTGAGATAAGTTGGGTAATGCCATGTTAAAACGCATCGATTGGTTTAAAACCAAACCGTGTGTTTTTCGATCTTCTGGAATCAAGACCATACCGGCTTTGGCTGCCTGAGATGGCGAACGTAAGGCCGGTTTGCCCATATATTTGATTTTACCGGAAACGAGTTTTCCCAACCCGACCAGAGTGCGGCAAACAGTGGTACGGCCGCAGCCGCCCAGACCTGCCAGGCCCACCACTTCGCCTTCACGCACCTGAAAATTGACATCAAATACGGTGCCTTCAATGTTCAGATTGTTTACTTCCAGAATAACCTCACCCGGTTTGTTATCTGCGGGGGGATACATATCCGTTAACGGGCGTCCTACCATCAAACGCACCAGATCGGTGTTATTGGTTTCGCTGACATCTTTGGTAACGACCGTTTGACCGTCTTTCAGAACGGTGACACGATCGGCAAGTTCAAATATTTCATTTAAACGGTGTGAAATATAGATAATGCCGCAGCCTTCAGATTTAAGGGTTTTAATCACGCTGAAAAGGCGATCCAGGTCACGACTGGGTAAGACCGCCGAAGGTTCATCCAGGATTAATATGCGTGCATTCGTGGCAAGCGCTTTGGTGATTTCAACAATCTGTTGTTCACCTACGGTTAAGTTCTTAACCAATTCATTGGGATCAATACAGGTGCCCAGGCGATCCAATAATTGTTTGGCCATATTGGAGCGCGCTTTCATATCAATTAAACCGAAACGTTGCATGGGAGGAGCTTCGAGAAAGATATTCTCGGCTACCGTTAATTCAGGCAAAATATTAAATTCCTGATAAACCACCCCCACCCCAAGCCGACGAGATTGTTCAGGGTTTAAACTGTTTAATTCCGTACCATTAATCGCAATAATACCTTTATCCGGTGTATATGCACCGGTAATAATCTTTATTAATGTAGATTTCCCGGCGCCGTTCTCCCCCACGAGAGCATGGATTTCTCCATCTTTCAGGTCAAAAGAAACGCCTGATAAAGCATGGATACCCCCAAATGATTTATCAATATTTTTCAGCGCGAGCAGCGGTTGGGAGAGTCGGTTTGCATTCATCATGTCTGCCATAAAATTCACCCTGCTATGTAATGGTATAAAACAATACCGGTATGGATGTTGCTAATTAAGGTTGCCGGTTGTTCAGGCATCAAATGCTTGCCGGGTTTTTCGACCCGGCAAGCATAATTACTTTTTGGTCCTAAAACCTACTTACGCTCGAAACCACCATCAATGTAATACTTTGAGTCAACTGTGGCCGGAGGAATGAAGTCATCATTCAATTCAGGTACGTACCACTGTAAATCGGTCTGGTCGTACGGGTCGGCGCCCTGCATCAAAGTGCGCAGGCTGATGAATTTGTTGACGGGTTTACCCTGCAAAATATCGATTGCGGTCTGCAAGCAGTATTTTGACATGGACGGGGGATCGGGTGAACCAACGAACTGATACTTGTACTCGCTGGCCAGTCTTAAGAAGCCGTTAGGAACGTTCACCATGGCGAATTTAGGAGCCTCTTTATTGGCATCCTGGTAAGCCAGGGCAGCGCCCAGAGCCATTTCACCACCGCCGGCCCAAACGCCGTCGATCTGGGGGTGAGCAGCCATGAGGGCTTCCATCTTCTGTTTGGCTGTGGCAATATTCCACTGAGCATATTCAGTTGCAATAACTTTAATGTCGGGATATTTGCTCAGAGCATCCAGAGCAGCTTTCTGCCAGGTTTCGGTTGAATCGACGCCGGCGATACCGTTGAAGATCACGATATTACCCTTGCCGCCCAACATCTTGGCCAGGCCTTCGCCGGACCGATAAGCAACTTCGTAGAAGTCGACATCAACGCGGGTGGTGAAGTCACTGCTTTCGATACCGTTGGCGCATAACACAACCGGGATACCGGCGTCAACAGCGCGTTTGATGGCGGCGGTTGAAGCGGCACGGCCTACGGGTTCGATCACGATGGCATCGGGCTGCTGTTCAATGAAGTTTTCGACATCACTGATCTGCTGGTTGGCATCGTTGGTGACGGAGACGATTAAGTCTTTCATCACGCCTTGTTCTTTTAATTCTTTGGCATAAGCGTCGATGGTGACGTTGTAGGTGTTACCCCAACCATTGCTTGAGTCCTGGCTGGAGGAAGCAATCAAATACGGGCCGTCTTTTTTGAAGCCAGAGGTATCAACGGCGGTCTTGGCATCGGCCAACAGAGCCTTTGAATAGTCTGATTCCAGAGCGGGATCATTGGCAGGTGTTTCTGCGGCGGGTGCAGCAGCAGCCGGAGCGGCGCCTTCACCACGCTGGTCCCATTGGGGAACGGGCCAGATTTCTTTTGCGGCAGCCAGGTTTTCGGGCCAGATGGCAACCTGTTCGCCGTTTTGCCACTGAGCGATCACGGAAGCGGCCTGTTTCAAACGACCTTTTTCATCAAAGGAAACTTCGGGCCACTGGAACTTCCATTTGCCGTCGGTGAAGGTCGTGGTGCGTAAAACTTCGGCCAATTTCTTGGGATCGGTTGAGCAGGATTTTTCCAGGGCATCGGCTAACAGCCAGGTTGAGGCGATGGTGGTGTTATACGTACCGCCCAGTTCCTGACCGGTATAATCCTGGAATTTTTTCTTGAAGTCATCGCTAACGGGCAGCTTGCTCACGGGAGCAAAGTCGGAAGTAACGATGATACCCTCAGCCTGGGGAACGCCAGCTTCATTCAAGAAGAAGGTGGACGAGAAACCGGAACCGAGAGTAATGATGCCCATCTTGGGATAATAGCCCTGTTCTTTGGCCTGTTTGACCAGTTGCGGGGCGGTATTGTTACCAAGCAGGAACCATACATCAGGATCATCTTGTTTAACTTTGAGGATAGTGTCAGTAAAGTCCTGAGCATTGCCTTCATAGGTAAAGCTGTCCAGCAGTTCGATGCCGGCAGCGGCGATACCCTTAGTCCAGGTATCTTCTACTTCTTTACCGAAAGCAAAGTTGGGAACAGTGATGACTGCGGTTTTGGCGCCATGATCTTTGGCCCATTGGGCATCATCAGCGCCCCAGCGCTGTAAAGTGGAAACGGTCTGGAATACATATTTCAAACCCTGGTCGGTAATGGTTCCGTCCAGAGCATTGGGGACAATGTAAGGTACCTGGTATTTTTCTGCAATCTGAGTCGCGGGTAAGGTGGTGCCACTGAGAGCAGAACCCATCACGGCAACGACGCCTTCTTTAGTGACCAGGCGCTCCATTTCGGAGTTACCGGCCTCTGCCTTGCCCTGGGTATCACCCTTGACAAGTTCGAGTTTGGCACCGTTGAGGCATTTGATACCGCCATTGGCATTGATATCATCAATAGCCATCTGATGCGACTTGATATAAGGATCACCAGCCCAGCCAGCGTCGGCGCCAGTTAAGGGGTACAGAGCACCCACTTTAATGGTCTGGCCAGATGCAGCGGAATCGGAAGCAGGGGCTGCTTCGGCAGCAGGCGCAGCTGGAGTGGAGCATGCGCTCAACAACAACGTTACGATCAGCATTGCATATAGTATTTTCTGATTCATTACACATTCTCCTCTTTAGCGATTTTTAAAACCAAAACCACTTGGTATTCCTTTGGGTTAGTATCTATTAAGTTACACCTCCTTAATTAAATATTTATAATGCTGTTTGGTCAATCTATTCTTCAGAGCGATATGGTTTATAAAAAACTTCAGGTAAACCAGGCAACTCTTTATATCCCGGCCGCCGGTAAGCTTTATGTTTACTGGTGGTCAGGCCATAACCTAACATACCTTCCAAAATCTTTAATGCGCTAACGACGCCATCTACCACCGGAATGTTTAATTCCTTTTCCAGTGATTTATCCAGTCCCGTCATCCCGGCGCAGCCCAGGCAAATCACTTCGGCACCGTCCACCTCAACCGCCTGGCGCGCCCCATTTAAAATCATTTGATAGGTTTCTTCGGGGCTGGCTTTTTCAAGCGCCAATACCGGCATGCCGGTCGTGCGAATGGAAGCGCAGCGTTCACCCAGGCCATAATGATGTACGGCATCCCATAAGAGCGGTTCCCACTCCATATTGGTGGTCACCACACTGAACCGGTGCCCCAGCATGCAAGCCGTATACATGGATGCTTCGGCAATTCCCAAAACGGGTTTATCGGTGATCTCACGTAACGCGTAAACGGTGGGATGGTCGCTGTAACAGGCAATCACGAAAGCATCATATTGATCCATTTCGTTTATAACCAATTCGAGAGTACCTTGTGAGCTTAACAACTCATCATAGATACTCTCGATGGATCGCGGACCTGCCGTGGGATTCTTTGCAACTGCAACAGTACCGGGTAAGGCAAATTGATTCAAAATACCCTGTATTCGTTCAGTAATGCTTCGGATGTATTGGGGTTGATAAATAAAATTCGCATAATTTTCTTTTTGTTTTTATGTTTATTCAGAATGCTTGATTTTTTATCTTGATCAATTTAACACAATCACAATAAAGGACACATAAGGAAAGCATAAGGAAAATATAAGCTATCCATACAAATTCCTTATGTTTGTCCGATTAGAACGTTATATCAACCGCTTTATTTGGGGCAAAGGCTTTTAATGCCACACCATATCTGGTTGTACCGGCTGATAATATCGTCAAATGATATATAAATAAATTTTCATCCAATCACTTATTTATCCTCCTTAAATAAATTTTTACCTAGATACGGAAATAAAAACACGAGGCGTCAGGAAATTTCCGACACCCCGTGTTTTATATATTTAAATTTTCAGTCGAAACATTTAACCGCTTCAGACTGTTGAATAATGCGGTTTGGAATGATAATAATGCTACAATCCCAGGTAAGCCTTGCGAACGTGTTCGTTTTCCAACATATCACACCCGCAGCCGCTCAAAACCACTTCACCGTTTTCAATAACAAATGCCCGGTCAGATATCTGGCAGGAATGTTTTACATTTTGTTCGACCAGCAAAATGGTTATTCCCAATTCCTTATTGATCTTAACGATCATATCAAAAATTGATTGAACAATTTTAGGCGCCAGGCCCAACGACGGCTCATCAAACATGATCACTTTGGGTGAAGACATTAATGCCCGGCCCACTGCAACCATTTGCTGTTCACCGCCAGACATGGTACCCGCCAATTGTTTCTGGCGTTCCTTTAAAACCGGGAACAACTCAAAAACCATGTCCAGGTTGTTCGCAACCATCTGGCTGCCTGAGAGCAGATAACCGCCCATTTCCAGGTTTTCCTTAACGGTCATATCCGGGAACAACAAGCGCCCTTCCGGCACCTGCACGATGCCTTTGGCTACCACCCGGTGGGCGGGTAAACCATGAATCGGTTGATCATCAAAAATGATACTCCCTTTACCCGGTTTTAACAAACCGGAAATGGTTTTTATTAACGTGGTTTTTCCTGCGCCGTTGGCGCCAATCACCGCCACCAATTCTTTATCTTTTACATCCAGGCTGATACCTTTTAAGACCTGAACATCGCCATATGAAACGTCAACATTATTAACAGTCAGCATTGGCTTCTCCTAAATAAGCATCGATCACCTGTGGATTACGGGTGACGTCTGCCGGTGTACCTTCGGCAATTTTTTCACCGTGGTGTAAAACCACAATGCGTCCGGCCAATGACATAACCACGCGCATAACATGCTCTACCAGCAGAATGGCTACGCCGCTCTGGCAGATTTTATGAACCATCGCAATCACTTCATCCGCTTCTGTGGGTCGCAGACCCGCCATGGTTTCATCCAACAACATTAATTCAGGGCCGGTTGCCAGAGCGCGCGCGATTTCCAGACGTTTACGTCCGGCAATCGGCAGGCGGTTGGCAAGATGATCCGCCATATCCAGCATGTCCAGAAACTCCAGTGTTTCAATCGCCTTTTTCCGGGCCGAAGTGGCATCATTGGTACGGGCGTATGCGCCGACAATCACGTTATCCAGCACGCTCAAACTTTGAAACGGCCGCACCACCTGAAAGGTACGCACCAGGCCAAGTTTACAAATCTGGTCCGGGCGCAGACCGGTGATATCCTGCCCTTTAAAAATCACCTTGCCTGTGTTTGGTTTATAAAAACCGGCAATCGTGCTGAAGGCTGTGGTTTTTCCGGCTCCGTTGGGGCCGATCAGGGCAACAATTTCACCTTTATCCAGTGATACGTCAAAATTATTAACTGCTAACAGACCACCAAATTTTTTCGTTAAGCCATTAACTTCCAGAAGTGACATTTTCGTCTCCTCCCAGTTGAGATTTCACCAAAAAACGACGCCACTTGAGGAACAAACCATGCAGCACGCCCGCCAGCCCTTTGGGCATAAACAGGATCGACAGGATCAGGAACGAACCATACACAATTAAACTGCTGCCGCTGCGCGAAGTGGAAAGGAAACCGCGAATTAATTCTGCCAGCGGTTTGTTTAACAATGCACCAATCAATGGACCAATCAAGCTGCCCAGACCGCCGATAATCGGTGAAGCCATCACAATTTCTACATTTAAGCCCAGGTCAAACACCTGCGGGGGTTCAACGAAACCGACGTACATCACATAAAACCCGCCGCCGATGCCGGCCAGAGTCGCGCCGATTAAGACAGCCAGTGTTTTATATAATGAAGTGTTCACGCCCAATGCAGAAGCGGCCGCCTCATCTTCTCGAATTGCCAGGAAATATTTGCCCATTTTGGAACGATAAATCATAAACTGAATGATAACCGCCAGACAGGCCAACCCCAGTCCGATATAAAGATAAGGTTCCTTATCGACAAAAATCATTTTGGCAAAGGTAGGATCGACCAGTTTTAAGCCCATACCTACCGCCCCGCCAACAAGATCCCATTTAAGGAACAGGGTTTTTAATGTAACCATCAGGGCAATCGTAAAAAGCGCAAAATAATCCGCTTTAAGGCCATAACGTAAGGTAAAAAAGGCGATGATCAAACCCAGCATGGCCGCCGTAATGCCCGAGACTAAAATGCCGATCCACGGAGAGACTGCAAAGCGGTTATAGAGCACAATCGTGGTATAAGCGCCAATGGCCAGGAAGGATACATGCGCCATTAACAACTGTCCGGCAAAACCGGCAATGATATTCCAGGATATGCCGATAAAGGCATAAATGACTGCCAGAATAATAATGCCCATGTAATATGGCGACTTTACTACCAGCGGGGCAAAAGCCAGCAATCCCAACAAAAGAAACGAAAGAAACAGTTGTGTTTTATCCCAATCCAAAAAGATTTGAATCAGAAAGTTCTTAAACCCTTTTTTGGAAGATTTCACTTCTTGCTGTGCGCTCATGCATTCCTCCTGCCAAACAGGCCGGCCGGTTTGAATAATAAAATGAGGATGAAAATGAGCATGCTGGCGATAATTTTTACATCGCCACCCAGCAGATAGCCTGCAAAGGCTTCAACCACGCCAATAATCAAACCGCCAAAAAATGCGCCGATGAAATTACCCATCGTACCCAAAACCACCACCACAAAGGCAATTACCGAGAATTGCTGGCCGATATTGGGGGTCATTTTATAGTTGGGCGTTAATAACACGCCGCCCACTGCCGTCACGGCAGCCCCGATGCCAAAGGTCAACAAATAGATAAATTTCACGTCAATCCCCATCAGGTATGAAGCATCCCGGTTCTGGGACACGGCGCGAATGGCCTTGCCAACTTTGGTGTATTGCAAGAAGAAAAACAGGCCGATGGCAATAAACAGTGAGGATAAAAACGCAATCAGGCGCGGCACAACCAACCGGAGCCCCATTACCGTTACGACCGAAGTTTCATAAGCGACGTGAATCGCTTTCGCTTCAGCCGTCCAGAAAAATTGCACCAGGCCGATTGTCAGGGTCGAGACCCCTAATAACAAAATGATCTGGTTAAGCGGGTGGGAATTAAGCACCCTTTGAACGAGACCGGCCTGGATTAATGCCCCCAGGCCAAATATCAACAGAGCAGCCAACGGCGCCGCCAGGTATGGGTCAATGCCAAACAGGGTAAAGGCCCAAAAGGAAATGTACATACCCAACATCAAAAATTCACCGTGCGCAAAGTTGAGGATCAACATGACGCCATAAATCAACGTCAGGCCGACCGCGACAAGAGCATAAATTCCCCCCGTAAATAAACCGTTAATGATTGTTTGCAAGAAAATTTGAAAGCTCACAGATTTACTACTCCTTATAGATAGCAAAGATAAGTCTTTCGTAAAATTTCCCGAACCGGTTTAGCTAGTTAGATCAATTTTCGCCCTTCATTCTGCTTGAATTAACTTATAAACCCTGAAGTGGCAATTATAGGTTAACATATCCATAATCAAGGATTCATAAGGAAATGGTAAAGAAACAATTAAGAAGCAATTAGACTTAAAAATTCCCGGTAAACACTTACCGGGAAAATTAATAACACAAACCATGCATTTTTCATTTTAAACTTCAGATGCAAGGCGATATCCGATGCCCGGTTCTGTCAACAAATAGACGGGTTTAAGCGGATCCTGCTCAATTTTGTGACGAAGCTGCGAAATAAATACGCGCAGGTATTCACGTTCGTCACCATATTCGTTGCCCCACACCGCATGCAGCAACTCGCGGTGGGTAATCACCTTGTCCAGACGTCGGGCAAGGTAAATTAATAAATCATACTCGGTCGGTGTCAATCGCACCGGCTCTTTTCGAATGGTCACCTGGCGCGCATTCGTATCGATTAATAAATCACGAATTAAGATATACCGATCGGATTTAACATCACTGGTTTTAAAGTCCAACCATCGCCGCAGTGAAGACCGCACACGCGCCAAAAATTCATCCATTGAAAACGGCATGACCAGGTAATCGTCGGCGCCCTGGTCAAGCGCCTGGATTTTAATATTATCCGACCCCATCGCAGATAACACAATCATGGGTGATTCACTCATTTTTCGCAGCCGGGCGCAAATTTCCAAACCGTCAACGTTTACCAGGGTAAAGTCGAGATTAAGCACAAATAAATCGGGTTCAATTTTGGAGGCTATATCGTAAGCTTCCAGGTCATCCAAGGCAATTGACACGTCATAACCGCGCCCGATTAAATTCCTTCTTAAGGTACGTAAAATGTTCGGTTCATCGCCGATTAATAAAATCTTAATCGTGGCTCGGGCTGTACCGGCGGGTTTACTGCTCGATATTGAATTTTCTTGTGACGGTTTTAATACTTTCTTTTCCACAAAGGCACCTGTGTAGAACAAAGCTTAACTGTCAGCAGCGGGAACAGACAAAATTAACGACTGTTTCCCCTCTAACCCGTCTGCCAAATCTACCTGGATATCCTGCATTTGAATTAAATCTAAAGCGGTATAAAGTTTTAATACATTTTCAGAGGATAAACGTAAGCCGGAAAGAATTTCTTTTTGAGGATAATTTTTAATCCGAATGACCTCAACCAGTTCAGGATCGATATCCATAAACTGTACCATCCAGTTTTTGCCTTTCTCTTCAACCTGAATACGCGTAGGATTGCTGCCGGCCCGTGCCGAAATAACATTAACCAATAACTCCAATGCTGCGGGCAAATATACATAATCAACTTTCACCAGTTCTTCGCCGCCAATAAAATTTACTTCGACCGGATGGTTGGGTGCATGTTTTAAC
The DNA here is from genome assembly GCA_021287005.1 of Anaerolineae bacterium. Classification (GTDB taxonomy): domain Bacteria; phylum Chloroflexota; class Anaerolineae; order Anaerolineales; family Anaerolineaceae; genus JAJTBH01. The sequence continues at coordinate 8,003 of JAJTBH010000025.1, read as the reverse complement.
CCTTTAACCTGCACAGCCGAAATAATTTCCTTGAGCGACTGGGTTTCACATTTTAATTCCAATTCGCCGGCCTGCACCCTAAAACGCAGCGCCAGCAGTGTAACCAGGTCGGTTAAGAGGTCGGCGCTGATATTGATGGTCTGTAAAAATTCATGCTGGTTGGATGCATCCCACAGAATGTCATAATTTAACAGGCTCGACACCGCCGCTTTGATTGAGGTTGATGTCGCCTGCAAGCGCCGTGTGGTTTCAACCAGCAAATTAAACATGGTCTGGTTTTCAACCTTTAAACGGGAAAGTTCTTCACGCAAGGCCTGATTATTTTTTAACAAATCTTCAGATGAAAATTCTGTTTTATGATCGGTCATAAAAATTCCCAAAAGGTATTTTTTAATAATTACACGTGAAAAAGTTCAACCGAAGGTTTTTTAGAGCCTATTCTCAAACCACCTTTTTGATTGATGGCGCTGGCTAAACCGCGCAAGGTGGTTATAACCACCTGTTCCCCGCCGTCATGCAAAAATTGTGAAGCGGCTTTAAGTTTACTCTGCACCGAGCTTGAGGATATATTCTGGTTGGCCAGAAAATGATCCAACTCTTCCACTGACAAAAGCGTTGACGCTTCTGCGCTCAAACCGGCCAGGTTAAATTTATTGTCATTTTCAACGACCATTAATAAAATATTGGCTTTTAATTTACGGCCCATCAAACACGCAATCTGTTCCGTTTCAATGACGGCTTCAATGCCGGTTAATTCACCGTCTTTATTGCGTACCACCGGGATGCCGCCGCCGCCGCAGGCAATGACCACACCACCCGATTGAATCACCTGTTCGATCGAATCATATTCCAAAATTTCAAGCGCCGGATAAGAAGGCACCGCCCGGCGATAACCGCGGCCGGGTTCTTCGAGCATCGTCCAACCGCGTGTTTGGCGATATTGTTCCGCCTTGTCCCGGTCAAACCAGGGGCCAATCGTCTTGCTGGGAACGCTGTCTTCCGGGTAGCTGTTATCCACCAGGGTCTGGGTTAATATACACATCACCGGTCTCTGACTCTTATGTTTGTTGAGTACGTTCATAAACGACTGCGATAGCATATAGCCCGTGGCACCCTGAGTATCTGCGCCGCATACATCCAGGGGGATGCCATGCAACACATGACTGGCTAATTCTGACCGGAATAACACATACCCAACCTGAGGTTTATTTCCGTGCAAAACTGCCAGCTTTAAATCACTGGAGAGCACGGGGTATAAACCCTCGGAAAGCATTTGTGCATTCAGGCGTTGGTCAGAAATTTTCGAGCCTTGTCCATTCGCCAACACTTCACCATTTACCAGGACAACAACAGTTCCACTCATCATGTGGTACTCCTCAAACATAATAATCCGAAATACAAATTCAAGATTGGTTAATTATTATATCTTAGCCTTTTCCAAATTTTTGCCTTTAGCGGTCGAGACCTGATTTTAGTAATCAGAAAAGGTGATTAAAATCGTTTAAAAATCTGTTTAATACTATGATTTACAACTATTTAAAATAATTTTATGCCGATAAACATGTAGGTGAGACGCAAAACGCGTCTCACCTGACATCGATTAATCGGAACTCTTATTATTTGATCACGATTTCGGGTTTTGAAATCAAGCGCCCGGTATCGTCATATTTCAAATTATCAAGGCGTGAAAGCGGCAGACGGTCGAGATACCAGGACTTGTTGCCTTCCATGATAAAGCTGGCCAGGTCGCGCCCGATGGTGGGGGCTTCGATTACACCATTGCCGCCGGCTCCGGCTGCCAGAATGTAACCTTCCACCGGAGTGGGGCCTAACACAGGCAAGAAATCGGGGGGTTCAGCCCGGTAACCAACCCATTCGTTGACGATGGATGATTCGAGCAGGCGTGGGTAAACATCCATTAACTGTTCGGTGAGGAAATCCCAGAAATAGGGGTCGGTACCACCGGTCATGGGCAGTAAATCGGGATCCCAGAAACCGGCATGCATGGGGTTATTCAGATCCATACTCTGGTGTGATTTGCAGATAAACACGTTATCTTTATCTTTGCGGGCATAAAAACGTGGGTATTTTAACACAGGGAAGTTATAACCCAGTTTTTCGGTCGGTTCGAGAATGAATACTTCGGCTTTGGTGTGCCAGATGGGCAGTTTAACACCCACCAGTTGAGCAACGTGGCGCGCCCACGGGCCGCTGGCATCTACAACTACATCAAAGTCAAAATGACCTTTTGTGGTTTCCAGACCGGTTACCTTGCTGCCGCTGGTGCAAATCTGGGTCACTTTGGTTTCAGTATAAATCTTAACACCGGCTTCACGGCAAATGCGCGCCAGTGTATTGGCGGTCATGGTGGCATCAAAGAAACCGTCATCGGGGCACCAACCGGCGCCCAGAACGCCATCCAGATTGATGTCGGGGATGATCTTATGAATACGTTCGGCATCCGTCCAATATTCGGCTTTATAATCTGAAGCCAGAGTCAGGGAAATGGCCTGTTTAACGTATAACTCGTATTCTCGGTAGGGGCAAATGGTTAACGTGCCGGTTTTTTCAAAACCGGTTGAACCGGGGAATTGATTTTCAAGGCGAGTGTAAAAATTGAAACCAAAAAGACGCACAGACCAGAATTCATGCGATACGGAATCGTCAATTAAACAAAACGTAGCCGCAGATTTGGCTGTCGTGCCGGAACCGATGCTGCTTTTTTCAAAAAGAGTGATTTCAGCATCGGGGTATTTGCTCAAAAAATACGCCGTTGCCGTACCGATAATACCGCCACCAATGATACCAATCCGTTTTTTCATTTTTTTTGCTCCTTCAATTAATATGGTACTTTCAGAGTTAAAATCCGGTTTATTACTTAAGCCAGGCGAATACCACGCGCCTTAATTCGTTCAATTAATGCAGGTAAAAATTCATACAGGTCAGCCACAACGCCATAATCTGCCTGGGCAAAGATGGCGGCATTTTCATCATTATTCACGGTTGTTATCACCCGCGAATCGCGAATGCCGATAATGTGTTGGATGGCGCCTGAAACACCGGCCACCAGGCATAATTCCGGCTTAATTTTTAACCCGGACAGTCCCAGCCATTCGGGGAACCAGTCGCGATCCGAGGCAATCGGGCGCGAGCAAGCCAACTGACCGTTTAACAATCCGGCTAAATCTTCAGCCATTTTTAAATCTTCGTGTGTTTTAAAACCCTGTCCAACATCCACCACCATGCGGGCATCTTCAAGGCGAACGGCGCTGGCCTGTTTAACTTTATAATCCAACACTTCCACCGCCGAAGTAACCGCCGGAAGGTCCAGTTTTAAATCGGATGCGGTTTTGCCGGGCAACGAAACCGCGCCAAACACACCCTGCGCGGCCGTTAAAATGACCGGGCCGGGTTTAAATTGGTAGGTAGCCACACCCATTCCGGCATACAGCATGCAGTGGGCAGTTAAAGCCAGAGATGAAGTATCTATTTCAAAATCAGCCGTCCAGGGCGAATAGGCGCAGCCGATGCGTTCGGCCACGCGCGGAGAAACTTCCAGACCCAGGTTGGTGGCTCCCAATAAAATCACCTGTGCTTCGGCCTGTTTAACGGCTGCCGTAATGGCGTTCACGATCGCATCGGGGTTGCGCAGATCAACATCACAGCCATAAACCACATCCGCGCCCATTTCGCCAGGGTTGGCGGTCATGGAAGCCGGTAAAAGAGCGGCCACGGACCAGCCCAAAATATCAGCCTGTTGGCGCGCTTTGCCCAACAGTTCTGCCATTAAGGGCAATTTTTCACAAAAAACAAGCATTGTTTTTGAGGTCATGGTTAGGCGGCTCCTTTCAAAACAGCTTCTTCCAATAAGGCGTCGATCAACTGGTCAGCCAATTCGGCCGCCGGTTTACCTTTAAACACATTTTGTTTGCGATGAACGACAATCCCAACCTGAGATGAGGATAATAAACTGTTAAACTGCTGTAATTGGTCTGAATTTAAACCCAAATCGGCTTCCATCGACCAGACGTTTACCGGTTTCTTTTTTGCTTTAATCGCATCCATCAAAGTGGTACGGCGCGGAGGAAATGCCTCTTCAGCCACGCTGATCACCGCCGGAAGCGGCGCTGCCACGGTTTGCAGACCTTCATCCAGATCGCGGTCTGCTTTTAATTTGCCGTCGACCAGGCTGATCTGGCGTACGTATGAAACCAGGGGCATACCCAATCGTTCGGCCAGGCGCGGAGCGACCTGATAGGTATAACCGTCGTCGCTGGCGAAACCGCAAACGATCAAATCGAATGAACCCATCTTTTTAATGGCAGCTTCCAACACATGCACCACCGCCGCAGCTTCTTTCACGCCATCGGCGTTCTCAACAACCAGGGTGGCGTCATCCACACCCATCGCCAACACATCGCGGAAGCCCTCACGAGCTGCTTCGGGGCCCAGGCATAAGACCTGCACCGTTCCACCGCCCTGTGCGTCGCGTAAACGAATGGCAGCTTCTACCGCATTTTTATCGATATTGCCGATTTTTTCGGGAACACCGGCCAGACGTAATTCTTTGCTAGAGGGGTCAACCTTGATTTCTGCAACGTCATAGGAATATTTAATCAAAACCAGAATCTTCATCAGCAGCTCTCCTTGTAAACTTTTTACCCGTAACGGAATAGAATGCCAAAACCGCCCGTCGGATTATTCCAGGTGATGCCGCCTTTTCCTCCGGAATCACAGGAAATCTGACAGGTGCCGCATTCCAGGCAATTTTCATAGCTAACGGCTACACGCTCATCAACCCACTTGTAGACCTGGGCCGGGCATACGGTGAGGCAAGGTTTATCGACACACAGTTTACAGCGTTCATGATCAACCGTAATGTGGTTACGCTCTTCGTCGATCTCATATTTATCCAGCCCTAAACGGGCATCCAGGCTCATTACGACAATCTGGTTCATAACACAATACCTTTTGAAATCTGTAATACATCTTTGGCCAGCGTAAACATCGAAACTTTACCGTTTATTTCATCCAATAAAGCTTTTAACGCCTTGGGAGATGCCTGGTTTGACGGGCTTAAAAGCATTTCCATCAGATTACACACCAGGTTGGGGTACATTTCAAATAAACGCTGGTTCTCCAACAAGGGATAAGCATCCTTAAAGGTTTTCCAATCCTGGTATAAAACCGTCTGCTGCCATAATTTTTCATAAACACTGAGAGCAGCGGCATCATACACACCTTTTTCACGAGCGGCCAAAATGGCTTTGGCAGCTACGGCAGCCGAAACAATGGCATAATCCATTCCGCGCAGCGTTAAAACATTATTTAAGAGCATCCGGGCGGCGCTGCCGGCCACAACATAACCGTCGCCATACATTTTTGAAGCCAGATGGAAACCACCGCGATGGACGGTTTGGGCGCTGTATTCCACCACCTCGCCGCCACGCACCAAGCGTGCCACAGCCGGGTGTGATTTAAACGCATCCAATACCTGGTGGGGTTGTTTTTTACTCTTGTAGAGTGAATCGATCTTAACCACAACACCCAGCGAGATTGATTTTTTATTGGTATAAATAAAACCGCCGCCTTCAATACCCAACGTACTGCCAACCAGGGTATAAGCCGTTCCGGTTTCGCTTGTGCAAAGAAAACGATCTTCAATTACGCTTTCAGGAAGCGCGATAACTTCTTTCACGCCCAGAGAAACATCATGCGGATGATATTCTTCTCTTAAACCGGCATTCTTTAAAAGCAAAGAACGTGTGCCTTCCGCAATCACGACCACGTCTGCAAGAATTTCATCGGGCCCGGCTTGAATACCAACGACCCGTCCATTTTCAATTTTAAGCGCGTCTACCGTGACACCGGTAATGGTGGCGGCACCGGCATCTTCAGCCTGTTTTGCCAACCATGGGTCAAACTGTGCCCGCAAAACGCTAAAAGCATTATAAGGCGGTCGCGCAGCCGTCTCATTATAATAATCCATTGAAGTAGAAGCCTCATTACCCAACATCACAATCTGGTGATTGGTAATGGCACGTTCAACCGGCGCTTTTGACCAAAATTCCGGAAAAATATCGACAATGGGTTTGCTATAAAGTAACCCACCAGAAACATTTTTACTGCCCGCGGTTTGGCCGCGTTCAACTTGCAAAACGCTTAAACCTTCTTTTGCCAGTAAATAACTGGCAGTGGAACCCGCCGGGCCTGCCCCTATAACAACTACGTCAAATTTCTCCATATCGTCTTGAGTCCAATCCTTTTATTAACGATACGTTTCCCTCCCCCAATGCACCGGCACAGATCTACCGGTGCATTGTTCACAGGGAGGTTGGTATCTACTCTACTCTAGGGAATAATACAAGCCATTACGCCTTTTTGTGCATGCAGGCGGTTTTCAGCTTCGTGGAAGCAAGCCGTACCCCATTTGCCATCTAACACGGCATCGGAAACTTCAGCGCCGCGTTCGCAGGGCAGACAGTGCATATACTGAGCGGTGGGTTTGGCCAGGTTCATGCGTTTTTCGTCAGCAATCCAGTTCTTGTATTTGTCAAATAATTTGACCATTTCTTCGGGCTGGGGTTTGCTGGTTACAGGAGGCAGCAGATCAAGCGCAACATAGTTCTTGGCGTACACAACATCGGCGCCTTCGCAGGCATCGTTCATATCTTCAGAAACGGTGTAGGAACCGCCGTATAATTCAACATTGGCTTTAATCGCGGCTTCGATTTCGGGATCGATGCGCATTTCCTTGGGGCGAGCGAAGGTGATATCGGCGCCGAAGAGGCTGGCAACGTACATGAAATCGTGATGGGGAGCGATGGGTTTCTTGGGTGATGAACCCCAGGTCCAGGTCACGCCAACTTTACGACCGGTGAAATCACGGCCCCACATTTCGCGCAGGGTCATCAGGTCAGCCATACCCTGGCAGGGATGGTCTTTGTTGTCTTCCATGTTGATCACGGGAACTTCCGCCCATTTGGCGAATTCTTTGATGATCTTCTGGCTTTTTTCATATTCCCAGTTCACTTTGTCGCCCAAAATGCGGATGGCGATGGCGTCGCCCATGCTGGAGAGCACGCGGGCCACATCGGAAATACGTTCGGAACCATAACCCTGGTCTTCACCTTCGAGGGTAGGCAGACGAGTGGCATCGGGCTGTAAGAAATGGCCGTGGCCGCCCAACTGGAAGATACCGGCTTCGAAGCTGTTGCGGGTGCGCAGGCTGGGATTGAAGAACATCATGAACAGGGTGCGCAGGGGCAGAATATCGTCGTGACGACGGCGGATGGTGTTATCGGCCTTCAACTGTAAGCCAACTTCAATCATGGTGTCGATTTCTTCACGAGTGAAATCGCGCAAATTGATAAAATCTCGTCCTTTTAATCCTTCTGTAATCATTATAAACTCCTCATTTCATAAAATTTTTTCAAGAGAACTCAGTTTATTTTTGGATTTAGTCCGAAGGGCTATCGTTCTGGGCTCTCCACTTCTACCTGTTAATAAAACGTCTCTGAAAACCGCAGGATTATTTAACAATCCAGGTACCGGTTTCGCCGTTTAAGGCGCGGCCGATATTTTCGGGGTTGGTAATCAGAGCGCTTTTACCGCCGCGTTCCAGGAAGTTAATACAGGCCTGAATCTTGGGAGCCATGCTGCCCTTGGCAAAATGAACACCTTCCGCCATATAGGCCTTGGCTTCAGCCAGGGTCATTTTGTCGAGGAATTTTTGATCAGGTTTACCAAAATTAAGCGCAACTTTTTCGACAGCCGTGCTGATCAAGAAGAGTTCAGCGCCGACCATGTTGGCCAACAGGGATGAAGCGAAATCTTTATCGATTACGGCCGCAATACCCTGTAAGTCGCCGTTATCATCAGAAACAACCGGAATGCCGCCGCCACCCACGGTGATGACACATACGCCCATATCAACCAGACCTTTGATGGCAGGTTCTTCAACGATGCGTTTTGGAATGGGGGAAGCAACCACACGGCGCCAG
>JAJTBH010000558.1 GCA_021287005.1 Anaerolineae bacterium | reverse complement strand
TTAACTTTACAAACAAGCTTTGATCTTTATTTTATTGAAAAGCTAAAAGGGAAAAAACATGCCGGTTAATTACCTGCAAATATTTAATCAAATTGGGAATGTGGGCAATAACCTGAAACAGCATGAACTTGTCCTGCGCGAACGTCGCCAGCAGGCATATGATCTATTAAAATCCTATGATTTATCCCCCAACCTGATTAATGAGCGGGTTAACCAGATCGCCTCGCTCAACAAAAATTTGCGTTGCGCTTTTCCAATGCAAGAAAGTCTGATGCGGGTTTTCGACTCACCTTCTTCTGCTCCCCCTCATATTATCCTGGCTGCCGATGGGTCACAAATCAATCCAAATTTTCATGATCCCGTGGCCTATGGTGTGATTAATTCCGGGGCATTTCGCATGGCATCAGGTCTCCCCTCCGAATTACCACTTGAAGAAGTCAGTTCTCAATTATTATTGGAAGGGTTTCAGGATGAAAACACACCTTCGTTTGAAGAAAACAACGTCTCATTAAACGAAGAATTTGTGGCGCTGATGCGTGATCTTCGTGAACGTGATTTTCTGGTGGAACTATCCTCACGTGAGAAATTCCCGGTTGTAGCCCTCACGGATGGACCGCTTGAACTGTTTCGCGACCCCAAAGCGCATCCCGATCTGAGCAGTTTGTTCGATAAATATTTACTGGCCTTACAAAAATCGTCCGGCTTACACACGGCCACCGCCGGTTATGTTGACCGGCCTCGGTCCGATTTGATCATTCGTATGTTGGAATTAATGACCCTTTCAGAAGATCAATTTGCACAGGTTTTAAAAAACAACCGCCCATTAAAATTTGTTACGGACACCGATCTTTTTCGATTGATTTTGCAGCCGGGTCAACGCAGCAGCCTGTATGGCATTTTATCACCCTCGGCTAACAAATTTACCGGGCAACTGGCCTTACGGTTTTTTTATATAAATGTCGGACTACCGGGTGAACCTTCGCTCGCCCGGGTGGAAATTCCCGAATGGGTTGCAGGCGCCCCCGATTTGCTTGATTTATTACATTACAGTCTTCTCGAACAATGCCGTCTGCTGGGCTCCCGCCCCTTCCCATATGCATTACATCGCGCCCATGAAGTGGCAGTGGTCCGTTTTGAAGAAAAGGATGAAATTACCCGCATGATCGTTAAAGAATTATCCAGTCACGGGCAGCCCGTACACCAATCATCCAATAAACAAATCCATAAAGAACATTCCGGGATTAAAAAGAGGTTTAAATGATGGATGAAAAAAACGAACAAAATCTACTGATCGGGCGTTTGTTGCGCGCCAGCGCCAGCGGTTGTGTGGTAGGCTGTAAAGTCTCCCGGATTAATACCCCGTCGCTGGGTGGTTTGGTGCGCATCCCATTGGATGACGGCCGAAAAAATGAGATTTACGGCATGATCTATGACATTAATATTGAAGATGACGGTCTTGTACGCCAGTTAATTACAGCCGAAAACGTCGACCCGCATGTAATTATGGATAACCGCCTGAACCGCAATGTTCCCGTTGAAATCAGCGTTTTATTCGTGGGTTATTCCAGTGATAAACAAATTTTTCACCTGCTGCCGCCGAGGCCTCCATTAACCCTCGACGAAATTTTCCTGTGCTCCGAGCGTGATTTATGCGAATTCAGCAGCGCCGGCCGTTTTGGTTATTTCAGGCATATCTTACGCGCCACCGATCTGCCGGTCGGTGAATTAATCGCCAACCATATTCGCCAGGTAAATTTCGCGCAAATAGCTGGCAGAAACCCGAACTGGGCCTCGCAGGCCGTGCAAGAGTTGATCACTCTCTTGCGTGACGATTACCCGACTTTAATGACGGTCTTGAGCGCGTTGGCTGATGCTCATATCTACCAGGAGCTTTAACATGGAAAATAATCAATTACCCCCCGATAAAATTGGTTATGTAGTTGGCGGAAACCTCAAAGACACCCTCAAAATTCGCCTCACAGTGCCATCCCAAAATGTGCAGCAG
>JAJTBH010000024.1 GCA_021287005.1 Anaerolineae bacterium | reverse complement strand
CAAAAAAAATCTTTTATAACGATTCAGACAGGTTATGGTTTTTCATTAACCACACATAACCATCTTCCAGACCGGGCTGCACAGCCTGATAGTTTAAACCATCCGGTGCCGCCGGCCCCACCAATCGGTAGGAAATTCCCTCCGCGAGATGCAGCATTGAAACAATCGTCCACTGCGGGTCGGGCTGGTAATGAGTGCCGTTTTGCAGACTCCAGACATGCCCCTCGGCCGATTTTATCAACATGGCCGGTGTATCATGGAAAATCACCTGCCCCTTAGCCAGTATGGCCATATCCAGGCAGGTCTGGCTGATATCTTCAACAATATGGGTCGACAAAATCACCACGCGGTTTACCGCCAGGTTAACCAACAGGTTGCGAAAACGAATGCGTTCTTCGGGGTCCAGCCCGGCAGTCGGTTCATCCACAATTAAAATCCGCGGATCATTTACCAGCGCCTGGGCAATGCCCACGCGGCGTTTCATGCCCCCCGAAAAACCCTTTAGTTTACGATCGGCCGCCTCGCTCAAACCGACCATCTCCAACACTTCGCCCACGCGTTGATGACGCTGCCGGTCATCATCCATGCCTTTTAACACCCCCATATAATCCACAAACTGGCGTGCGCTCAAGTCGGGATACAAACCCAACTCCTGCGGCAGGTACCCCAGCGTCTTTTTTAACCAGGTGCGGCCGCTCTCGTCCTCAATTGTTTTTCCACCCACGCTAAAATGTCCCCCGGTGGGTTGAATAATTCCCGCCAGAATCCGCATCAGGCTGGTTTTGCCGGCGCCGTTGGGGCCCAACAGGCCAAACATGCCTTCTTCAATGCACAAGTTCACTTCATTTAAAGCTCTAACGGAAGATCCGCCTTTTCCGTAAAATTTTGAGAGTCCTTTAATATTAATCATGTTTTCTTTCCTTATAAATAACGTTCCGAATTTCCAAAAAGCCGGCAAGCAGCGCCGAGGCACGCCAGCCCGACCAGTGTTAAAACCGCAAAGTTACCCAAACGGTCGGCGGCAAACGGCGAAACCGAGCCCAAAAATAAAAAGAAATAACGGGCGATACTATTGGCGGTAAACCAGCCGTGCGCGATGATTTCAAACAACCAGATAAAACCGGTTGCCAGTGCGCCGCCCGCCGGGTTGCTGAAAGCCAGCGATGAAAACAAACCCAACAGAAGCATCACCAGGCTCGGGAAAAACCAGCTCCATTGGCGAAATAATAAATCACCCAAAGGCGCCAGGTTGATCCCTGTTAGAGCCAGAAACACCTGGAATGCCAGGGCAAAACAGGTGGTAATCACCATAATTAAACCCAGTTTTTCGGCAAAACGTTTGTTTACCGGTCTCGGCATTGAAAATTGCAATTCCAGGGTGGGGTCCTCCAGAAAAAGGTAAGCTCCCATTATGCCGGCTATCAAGGGCAGCACAAATCCCAGAAAGGCGCGCGCCACGTCATACGCCGTGTCTCGCATGATCACTGTCAAAATCATAAAAAGGAACATCAAACCGGCCGGCAGCCAGATTTGATCCAGCCTGAAGCTGAGCAGAGTATATTTTATGTTGGCGCGTATCATTTCAGTCCTCATCATGCTTCACGCTGGCGCCAGGCCAGATATCGTTCCAGCATCACAAACACAAACACGATGCAGGCGGCCAGAACAATCCAGTTGATCAACACATCGCTCAACTGATATTGCGCCGCGCCAATTGAATTTGTACTTCCAAAAATCGAGCCCAAAGCAAAAACGCCGTCGGGGCGTAAATATGTGCCGCTTAAGGAAATGAATTTTTTGGGATTCAGAAAATTGCCCCAAAACCAGTAGCCGGTAAACAACACCTGATAAACACGTATCGGCATCACCAGCGGACAGGCCAGCGCAAAAATAGTGATAAAGGCATAAGCCGGCACAACGATGATCACAAAGGCGGCCAGCATCATGCCGGCAATTTTTAAAGCCAGCACAAAGGATGCCCCTGAAAACGGCAGCAGCAGGGTGATAATAAACAGGTTGATTAACGGCAGGCTCAAACCCGAAAGTAAAACGCCGCCATATTTGGCCAACAAATAACGCCGGCGCGACAGCGGTGTGCTGCGAATCAATTCCAGCGTGCCCAGGCGGGAATCGCGTACCAGGCGGTCGGCCAGTAAAATGCCGCACAAAAGTGGCAGCAAAATATTTAACTGGTGAACGATACTGCCCGCCGTGCGCCACAGTTCTTGATCCGACAGGCTGTTAAGCGCCACATCATTATCCCCCGGTACGACCATGGAGATAATATAAGGCACGGTTAAAATAACCAGTCCCACCCAATAACTCCAGCGCAAAGTCGACATACGATATTCGTACATCACGATATTTAAAAATTGTTTCATGTATTTCTCCTGTGCTTTTTTTAGTTGTAAAGATTGAATCAAGCCGGATGGAGAAATCGTTCCCGTTTAATCAAACTTAAATACAGCGCGGCCAACACAAAAACCAGAGAAAACAGGCTTAAAAACAACGTATTATTCCAGAAAGCCTGGTAAACCTGCAAAAAAGAGGCTATCTGCGAAAAAGGCGCAGGCAGCAGGACGGAACCGCTGGCGCTGCCTTTAATTAAGTATTGCGAAATCCACAGGGCATAAGTAATGCCGATGGCATTATAACTACCCAACGGCAGTGAAAGCAGCAGCGCCAGCGCGGTTAAAAAGGCCATCGGACATAACCAGCCGATAATTAATTCACTTAAAATAAGCTGAGGCATAAACGGCAGCAGCGCCAGACTGGCCGCCAGCCCCAGGGCCAGGTTATAAACAAATACCAAAACCAGGCGCGCCAGCAAAATTTGCCAGGGGGAGGTTGAAGTTGAAAGCGAAAGTTCCATTACCGGGTCAAAATCGGGAGCATAAATAACAGTGATACAGGCAGCCGCTACCAAAGGTGCCAGGAAACGTAAAGCACCCGCCTCGCCGGAAGCCAGCGCGAAAAAGTAGCCCACCATTAACACGGTCGCAGAGGCCGGCCAGATATCCTTTTGAACCATAAAAATTTGCGAACTTAATATCAACCAGGCGTGTCTTAAAACAGACAAAATCAACGCACCCGGCGAACCTGTTTTTGATAAAACCAGCCTGTCAGGAAAAGGCGGCGCCGGCAAGGCAGTATCTTCCGCACCCACTGCGGCAGCCGTATCCATCCAGAAGGACAGTTCCTCGCGGCAGCCGGCGCATCCGGCCAGATGCTCTTCCACCCGGCGTCGCTGTCCGGCATCCAGAACGCCGGCAGCATATTCGGGAATTAAATTAATCAAAGCATCATGATCCTGCATCTTTATTCCTCCGTTTCCATTCCGGCGCGTTTTAATAAACCGCGCAGGTTGGTTTTGGCCTGGTTCAGGCGGCTTTTAACCGTGCCCAACGGGCAGTTCATAATTATTGCTGCTTCGGCCAGGGTTTTACCCTGGTAAAAAACAAGGTCCAGGACTGCCTGTTGATCGGACGGCAGTTTTTGAAGATAACGGCGAATCAACTCGCGGCGTTCAAGCGCCGAAAACGGTTCGTTTTCATCCGCGCACGCCGGCATTTCCTCACGCAAACTGACCTGTTGCGGTTTACGGCGCAGCAAATCTACCGCTTTGTGGTGCACAATGCCCAACATCCAGGTACTGACGGCTGCATCCCCCCTAAAGGCTCCCGCCCCCTGCCAGATTGCAAGCAGGCTTTCCTGCACGGCTTCATTGGCCAGATCGGCGCAGCCTGTCAGGCGCAAAGCATAGGCATACAGGCGCTGGCCGTGGCGGTTATAAAGATTCCGCAATGCCTGCTCGTCACCTGCCGCTATGCGCTGCAAACAGATTAAATCAGCGTTGCCCGCCGGATTGTTCAAAATAAATTTCCTGTCCTGTAGTTTGCTATTAAGCATTTTACCCTTTTCAAAACAAAGGGTGGAATAAACCGGCCTTCCACACCCGACTTCATTCAATCTTTACATTTATTAGTCGGTTAAAAGGCATAAAAGGTTCATTTTTAACAAAAGCTATCTCGCCAATTTAGTCAGTTTTTTAGACGACCGTTTCCATAATCCGCCGTTTGTTCATCCGTCCCAGAAACGGCGGCAGGCCCTCTTGAATTTTAATATTTAAGCCATGCGGGTTTTGCTGGAGCAGCCTGTTTATAACCTGAACGGATTCCAGACGGCCACGCAGGCGTGATTTTATATCCGCGCGGGTTTGATTCACATAAACCTGCAATTCCAGGCTGTCACCGCTTGCGCCGTGTTTTAAGGTGGCCTCGTAATCCCAGACCTGAGGCTCCGCCAACAAAACATCATCCAGATCGGCGATGCTAAGCCGGTTTTCCAGCAACTGAATGCGACTGTCAATACGATCCCTGATAACCTGCATTAATTTCAAACGGCTGCCGCAGGCGCATGGTTGATTAATAAACCGGCTGATATCGCCGGTACGATAGCGCACCAGGGGCATGCCCCGGCGGGTGAGCGTGGTAAAAACCACTTCGCCTTCCTGCCCGTCTTGAAGCACCTTTCCGCTCAACGGATCGATGATTTCGAAATACAGGTCAGCCTCACGCAGGTGATAGCCCATCTGCGCTGCGCAGGTAACTCCGCCCCCCAATCCCATTTCGGTCATGCCGTAATGATTAAATACCGGGCAGTGCCAGGCGTCTCTGATGGCGTCCACCACCGCTCCCGGAACATAATCGGTGGAAAGTAACACACTTTTTATCTGCGGCACAGCACCTTCATCCAGTGCGCCGCAAACCCGCGCCAATGCCAGCACCTGAACCGGCACGCCCACCAGAACATCAATAGGTTCATTTTTGATCCGGTTTAAAGTAGAAATTACATCCACCACCGGGCCATGTTTAAAAGGCATGACACCCGTTTGTTTTAATCCCTCAAATAAAAGGTCTCCCACGCTGCCCTTTTTTTCACCGGGTAATAAAATCAATACACGCTCGCCGCGCGAGACCAGGGTAGACATGCCCACGCCGAAAAAGTCGATAGTTAAATTTTGATCGGCCGGGGTAAAAAAAAGCCGTTTCGGTTCACCGCTGGTGCCGCTGGTATTCAGGCTGACCACCCGTTGAATTTCATCTTGAGACACGCATAAAAATTGTATCCCTTCACGCCGAATATCGTCTGCCGAACAAAAAGGCAGGGTGGATAGAGCTGCAAGATCGGGTAAATCTGGATTTAAACCGGCCAGGTGGCGGCGATAAAACGGGCTAAACTGCTGCGCCAACCGCAGAGTCTCGCGAATTTTATTTAACTGGTAAGTTTGCAGAGTTTCACGGTTAAATGCTCCGGGAGCGCAACCGATTTTAGCTTCAACCCAGGCTTGCAGCGGTGTACATAACATTATTCACCAGACCTGCCCCGGTAAAGTGTTTCTCCGCTGCGGCTGCTCAGGTTGTAAGCACAAAATGGAATCAGGCGGCCGTCCGGCGCCAGTGTCATAATATAACACTGCTTGAGCCTTTCCAGGTCCATCGTCCAGGCGTCCTGAAAAGCCATCGCCGAAATCGCCAGCCCATGCGTACGAGCCCTTTCCAGAAAAGCATCCCATTCACCCAGCACCGGGTCCGATTGTTTTTTATCCGGTGAAATTTCAGGCAATGGCCAGTTGCGTGAAACAAAAGCCTGTGCTTTAATCCGACCTTGCCGGGCACTGGCAGGCTTGTTGCAGCAGGCATCCGCTGAATGCCGGGTTAAAGGTCGCAGGCTTTCATCCGGCATGACCACAAAATTACCATGAAAAGAACAGCGGGCATTTTCCGCTCCCGAAGGTTTAAAATGGACCGTTTTTACCAGGCCGTCGCTTTGTTGCTCCAACAGGCGCATAATTTCAGGCAGCGTCAGGCGGTCTTCATTCTGCGGTGAAAAAGGATAACGTCCGAAATAAGTGAGCGGTTGAAAATGAATACCGCGCACGACGGGATGATAAGACAGGGCAAACCGCAAAATTGCCCCCACCTGGTTTATATTCACCCCCGCCGCCAGAGTCGGCACCAGAATGACGCCCAGACCCATCTCGGCGCAGTGTTCCACCAGGGTTATTTTTGAGGTTAACAATTTCCGGCCGCGCAGTTTCTCGTATACATCATCCGTCATGCCGTCAAATTGCAAATAAATAAGCGACAAGCCTGCCTGTTTAAGCTCCTTCAAATAATTCACCTCTTTTGAGAGGCGCAGCCCATTGGTATTCACCTGGAAATAGGTAAAACCTCGCTCCCGGCCAAGATTAATAATTTCAGGCAGATCATCCCGCAGACAGGGTTCGCCACCCGATAGCTGGATATTAAACGGACCTCCGGCCTGTAATAATCGTTCATACCAGAAGTTTATTTTGTTTAAGTCCGGGTCGGCTGAAGCGCCGCCCGCCGCGGCGAAACAAACCGGGCAGCCCAGATCGCAGCGCTGGGTCACTTCCATCAGCACGCAGCAGGGTTCCTGGTTGTGTTCGACGCACAGACCGCAGTCATATGGGCAGCCGTGCTGCACCTCTGTAAAAGTAATTTCGGGATGCACCGGTATTTTAGGTTTGTCCCAGGTTTCAAAATCCGGTTTTCCGCGCCAGATAACCGTGTTAAATTCACCATGCCGGGGGCAGGTCTTTATCAAAAAGACATCCTCACCCCGTCTCATTCGCCGGGCCGGAATTTTTTGCAGGCATTCCGGACAGACGCTTTCCGTGTCCCCAATCCAACGAACGTCATCCATCGATATTCCCCGTCAGATCAAACCCGTTTTCAACCAGCAATTCCTTCACCTTTTGATACGTTCCGGCCACCAGGCCCGGGCAGCGGTTCATCTGATTTTTCGGGCTGTCTTCCAAAATCCGGTCACAGGTAATGCCGCCGTATTGTTCGCCGAAACCGGCCTTAAACCACTTCACCAGGTCTTCAATCATAAACAGGAGCCGTGGATCTTCCTGCTCTTCGGGCAAACCTTTACCTGCATACAGACCCAACAGGCAGGCCCCGCCGGTTAAAGCGCCACAGATTTCACCGCTAAATCCCAATCCGCCTGCCAGGGATTGCATAACCCGCATCAAATCGGGATTGTTTTTCCCCTGCAACTCCAAACCCATTTTCATCAAAATCTGGCTGCAATAAAAACCTTGCCTTCGTAATTCCAGCATACGTTCGCCGTCTTCCATAATTCACCTTTTTGGAAATCAGATAAACGATTTTTTGGCCAGTGCCAGGTAATAACCCGGCTTAAGGCGGCTTAAAGCCAGATACACATCCAAAGCGCCGGCATTTAAAACGCCCCTTGTTTTTATCAGGTCGTCATAATATCGTGATAATTCTTTTGAGGTATGTTTTAACAAATCACTGTGATCTTCCCAACAAAACAGGTCAAAACCGGCCTGTTTTAATAACCTGTCTATCTGCTGTTGAGTTTGTAAAACGCTCAGGCAGTGCGGTTTGAGCAGGTTTTGCCCTTCCTTAAAAACATCCTGCCCGCGGCTGTACATATCACTGGCAATCAAAATGCCACCCGGTTTTAAGACTCGCCGCACCTCCTCCAGTCCTCTGCCACGGTTCTCCATCACCGATAGGGTACATTCCATTAAAACCGCATCCATGCAATCATTTTTAAAGGGCAGGTCTTCGCCTGCCGCTTGAAAACGCCCCGGCAGCCCGGCGGCGCAAATTAGAGCCTGCCGTGAAAGATCGACACCGGCAGCCCGGTAAGATTGATTCTGTAAATACCCCAGGCTCGCCCCGGGTCCGCAGCCCACATCCAGAATTACACTGTCCGGCAACAGGTTACACTTTTCCAACGCCCTTGCGGTTAAATTCAGGCCACCCGGCCGCAAAACAGCCCCACAAAAAACATCTTGCTCGAATGCATGTGAAAAAGTGGCGAGAGATGGATTAACCACGCGGCTCTTCCTTTTAATTTAAGCATCAATAAAATT
Organism: Anaerolineae bacterium; assembly: GCA_021287005.1. Classification (GTDB taxonomy): domain Bacteria; phylum Chloroflexota; class Anaerolineae; order Anaerolineales; family Anaerolineaceae; genus JAJTBH01. The sequence continues at coordinate 13,629 of JAJTBH010000024.1, read as the reverse complement.
ACACTTCGGTCGGTTTTTTCGCAAAACCCAATATTTTTCGGTTTGATCAATCGCTCTCCAAAAACGTTATTTATCCTCCAACGACTTTTCAACCTCGGCCATCTTGCCCAACGCCAGGCTTTCCGGAATGAATACCTGACCGCAGCGCGGGCACCTGGGCAGATCCACCGGAAAGGCATTATCCAGGTAAGCGATCATCACCCGCGTCGTTTCCAGGGGCACATTACAATTGGCGCAAATCCAATTTTCCGATTCTAAAGGAGGGACGTATGAGCTCATGAGCGGCCTGCCTCCTCAATCACCATACGATGACTGTAAGTATTAAAAATGGTATAAGCCTCATTTTCAGGCAAATATTCCACCCAATAAGTAACGGTGTTGGGGCAATAATATGCCAGGTAACGCCCACTTTGCCGGTTTAACAAGCGGCGCCCCGTGCGCTCTGCATATTCAATCACCTGCTGCACATCTTCCACCAGAATCAAACGTGATTCCATCAATGCAAGCACAGACTCGGAAAGGTTCAATCGGATGGTTTCATAAGCCCGGTTATTTTGCATATCTTCTCCCCAGAAAGTTTTTAAGAGCCTCTTTTTTAGGCGGGCCCGGTTTTCATGACGCGTCGAATAACCCGGTCCTTTAATTAAAGCCCTGGCTTGCGCACCCGCCGGGTCAAAGAGCACATCCAGCAAATACATTGATGCTTTTCCCTCGGAGGCAAAAAAATCACGACACATGACACAGTAAGTCAGATAATCCAACGGGCTTAAAACGATGCGTTTATTTATCACATCCGCTGCCAGTTTGCGGTTAGACAACCACATTAAACCGCCATAACTGCAACATTCGGTTTTTTCACGACTTAAAGTCAATTCGTTGATTTGATAACCCAGGCGGTTAAGAATGCGCCTGACGCTATCTTGAATTTCAGGTTCATAACGGGTGCTGCACGGATCTTGAATGGTAATTGTTTTTCCCTCACCCGTTATGTTTTTATCATCCGGCAGGCCCAGACGGTCCAACAGGGTCCAAAGTGAACTGATTTTTACTTGCGGGTAATATGTTTTAAAAATACGATAACAACTTGAACAGGCCAATATCAGTTCCGGTGCGCCCAGGCGCTCGTATTCCGATAAAAATTCATTTTGTGAAGCCTCAAACAAATCACTGCGGCCGGCCCACTCTGCCTGCGCCCCACAGCAGCGCAGCATTAACCCGATTTTGCCATTCAGTTCATTCCCCGAACGGCTCAAAAGATACGCATACATTTTTTCAACCGCATCCGGGTATGAAGCGCCAAGCTGGCAGCCCGGAAAAAAGACATAATCGCTGTGTTGGCTGCCCGGCTGGTTGCGCGCCAGGGCAAAATCTTCGCCATTACTAAAAGCCATATCCCGCAGGGCAAAATCAAAAGCCGAGGGCGGCATACGTTTTGTTTTAACCATTGTCTGGCGTGCTTCAAGACACACCCCGGCCATATTTAAATCTTCAGGGCACACTTCGCCGCACAAGCCGCATAAACTACACGAATTGATAAATTGATTTTTCTGGCGGGTGCCTGAAACAATGGAAAGATTATTGTAAATTTCACGCACGTAGCGTTTGGGGTAACTGCCGTATTGTTTTAAATATTCACATACTTTCACACATTCAAGGCACTGGCATTGAATGCAGCGCTGCCCTTCAGCCTGGGCTTCTTCGCGGTTATACCCCAATTCGGGTTGGGACATTTTCACCTGGGGCAAGTCCTGCACTCCCTCCAGGCTGGTGAAAAGACGGGTGGTATAAACGCCTTCATTAACCCGCGCTGCCGTTAATGAAACCCGCTGTAAATAACGATCCAGTGATACGGCTGCCCGACGCCCTTCTGCCAGCGTGCGAATGGCCGAACGCGGCAGACGGCTGCCGCCGGCCATGGCAACATCCCTGGCTTGCACCGCGCCCCCGCCGGCAAAAACGCCTTCGCAGCAACGCGACGCCAGTGTGACCGGATCAATCACAACTGCATTAAACGTGTCAAACTCAAGCCAGGCTCTGGCTGCATCCAGATCGCCGTCGGCAATATAAACCGCATCATAAATACGGCCTTCTATATTAAAGGGGGCGTTTTCGTCGCCCTTTTCAAAGGCTGTGATCGGGGTTTTTAAAATAAACTCGACCCCCATGTGTTCCAGCCTGGTTATTTCATCATTAATCAAATTCCGCGGTAATAATGTTTCGGGCAAGTTCCACAGGCTTCCGCCGGCTTTTTCGTTCTTCTCAAAAACACTGACGGTATATCCCTTTTTAGTCAGGTCAAAGGCCACCGTCAACGCGCTCAAGTCGCTGCCGGCCACAGCCACACGTTTAGATTTGCGCGGCAAAACCGGGACGGGTTCAAACGGGCCGCCCCAATCCACACTGGCCCGTTCAAGAGCAGCGATGTTTATCGCCTGCCCCGCTTCGGCCCGGCGACATACCAACCGGCAGGGTTGGTCGCAAATGCGGCCGATGATGGCCGGAAAGGGAATCGATTTTCGTAATATTTTTAAAGCTGCCGCAAAATCGCCGCGCCCTACCTCAACAGCCAATCCACGGCCATCCACATGCACAGGGCATCCGGCCTGGCAGGCCGGCGCATGCTCCTGAATACATTGCTCTTCCAGTTCGCGCAATCGATTTTGATCCATACCCTCACCTTACTGGCGATAGCGAAATGAAATGCAAAAAGTCCCGGCAGGGAAGGAAAATAAATTTCCTTCCCTGTCTCTTATTGTACAACTATATCAGCATCAATATTCGCTGCGGGTTAAGCATGTACCGCGGCACGGTTTTTATCCTGAGATTTAAGTCCATCCAAAACTTTTTCAGGATAAGCCGGCAGATGGCGGATGCGCACGCCCGTGGCATGATAAACGGCATTAATCACCGCGGCGTGCGGTGAGGTTAAGGGCAGTTCGCCCACACCGGCGGCGCCAAACGGGCCATCCGGACGCGGAGTCTCAAAGTAAGTAATCTCAATATCATCCGGAATATCATTGGCATAAGGCACACCGGCGCCCAGCATGTTATCATGTTTTTTCAGGTCTTCAATATCTTCCGAAAGCGCCAGGCCAATGCCCTGGGCGATGCCGCCATAAATCTGGCCGTCAACCACCAGTTTATTGTTAATTTTGCCCACATCAGCCATCATGGTAAATTTATCCACTTTGGTTTCGCCGGTTTCGGTGTTAACCGTCACTTCCGCCATGAAAACACCATACATGTAGGTTGAGAAAGGTTTACCCTGACCATCCGCATCACAATTGGATGCCATAGAGGCAATCCACTTGCCTGAATATCGCAGTGGGATATTTTCGGCCACCATTTCATCATAACTGCGATAGGAACCATCCTTCTTGCGCATGGCGCCCATTAACAAATCGCAGCCGTTTTTAATGGCATTTCCCGTGACCACCTGCTGGCGGCTGCCACCCGAAGGACCGCTGTTGGGCGTGCGGGCGGTATCATTCATCACCAGTTTGATCTGTTCCGGTTTTAACCCCAGGGGTTCAAGCGCATGATGTGCCGTGCCCAGTGCGCCCATATCCGCGCCCTGGCCGTGATCTTCCCAACTGCTGTAAAGCGTGACACCCTCTTTGGTTAATTCGACCCAGATTTCAGACGAATCGGTGCCGTCCAGGCCGCAGCCGTAAATACCCAGCGAGATGCCGACGCCTTTTTTATTATGCGGCGTCGATTCTTTATGGGCATTAACTTTAGCCGCTTCATACAGCGGGCGCATCTTATCAAACATCAACTCAAAACTGGTCACTTCGGGCGTCTGGCCGGTGGGTGTGGTGGCGCCCGGCCGGTAAATATTGCGGTAACGCAGTTCAAATGGATCCATGCCCATCTTTTCCGCCAGTTCATCCATCAGGCTCTCCGAGGCGAAAAACGCTTGTGGCGAACCATAAGCGCGGAATGCAGACCCCCAGATATGGTTGGTACAAACCGTGCGGCCTACACCGCGAATATTGGGGATATCATATCCCGCGCCCATATACTGAATACCGCGCAGCGTTAACAGGTCGCCAAATTCGGAATACGGACCGTGATCCACCGAAAAATCGGTCTCCATGGCAATTAATTTGCCGTCCTTGTCCGCGCCCATCTTCATTTTCATCCAGAAGGGGGAGCGTTTGCCGGTGTAGGTCATATGTTGATGGTAGTTGTAACGTAACACCACCGGTTTGCCGGTGGCCATGCAGGCCACACCCAGCAAAGCTTCCATGGTCGGGCTGAATTTATAACCGAATGTAGCTCCGGCCGGGTTTTGCACCAGGCGCAGTTTTTCCGGTTCAATGCCCAATCCGGGCGCAATCATGGCATGGTGCAAATGAATGCCGATGCTCTTGGAGTGAATGGTCAGGCGCCCTTCTTCATCATAATAAGCAAAACCACAATCGGGTTCCACTGTTAAATGCGGCTGGCGCTGTAAATAATACTCACCTTCGGCCGTATAGGCCGCTTTTTCCATTAAGGGTTTGGTGTCGGCGCCTTTTTTAATTTTTTGTTCAAAATAAACATTCGGGGTGCCGGGGTGAATTTCAATGGCATCATCCGCCATAGCCGCCGGCGCGCTCATATAAGCCGGCAGTTCTTCCAGTTTTACCACCACTTTTTTGGCCGCAGCTTCAGCCTGCTCTTTGGTGGCGGCACAAACAATGGCAATGGCATCACCGTATTGAAACACTTTTTTATCGCATAAAATCGGCCGGTCCCAACCATCTCCCTTGTTAGTCGGGAAGGTAATCAGGCCGGTAATGCGGTTTTTGCCTTTAACATCCTGAGAAGTCACCACTTTAAATACACCGGGCATCTTTTCGGCAGCCGAGGTATCAATTGAGAGGATGTTGGCATGTGAAACCTCTGCCTGCACCAGGGCCAGTTGCAGGGTTCCCGGCGGCAATTTTAAGCCCATGTCGTGACCATAATCGATGGTGCCGGTTACTTTGGCTCTGGCTGAAGGCCGCGGGTAAGTACCACCCCAAATCTTGCCATCCTTGGGCGGTTTATAGGTGATATCTTCGATTTTCTTCTCACCGCGCAAGACCGCCGCCGCATCCATAACGGCATCGGTATACGGTTTATAACCGTTGCAGCGGCAAACGTTGCGGTGTTTGGTGAACCAATCACGCACCTGCTGGCGGGTCGGTTTTGGGTTTTCATCCAACAGGGCTTTGGTTGAAACAACAAAACCGGGCGTGCAGTAACCGCACTGCGCCACGCCATGAAAGATAAAAGCCTGTTGAATCGGGTGCGGGTTATCGGGCGTTCCGATTCCTTCCACCGTGATGATTTTTGACTCATCCGGTACCCGGCTCATTTTTACCAGACAGGCTTGAATTAATTTGCCGTTTAAGATGATGGAGCATGCGCCACAATGTCCCTTATCACAGCCGTTTTTTACGGCCGTCATCAAGAGTTGTTCTCTTAAAACATGCAGCAGTGTGCCAGTCGGGTCGACGAAAACAGTTTTTAAGACGCCATTTATTTCGAGAATCCGTTTTTCCATTTTTTCTCCTTATCTCTGGACGCAATAGGGAGAGGATGGGATGCCAACCGTAACAGTGTTACCCCTCTGTTCAATTTTAAAAAAAATACTGGTCGATATTAAAAATTCTAACGAGACATAAATCTTTGTCAATTATTCATAAATTGAATAGCCGAAAATTGGATCGGCCGGTATTTGACGGGTGGGTCCGGAAGAGCTTTTTATTCAAAAAAATTATGATTTCGCTTTTATTTGGGTTTTTTAAACCCCTCTAATGATTAATCCTGTTTTAGCGCCATCTCGAAAAGGTAACCCTGATTTAATAAAAGCATAACCTGTGATAATCCTTTTTATCGATTATAATTTTAACAGGCGGGGGACATAAGATGGGAATCATGATATTAAACCTGTCCTTAACCGCTGACTTTTCGAGTATCAAATTCGGATTTTTATATAATCGCCGTTTGATTTTTTTATAAGGAGACGTTTTTATGTCTGATTATTCAAACACCAGTTCCCTGAAGGAAGCCATTAGTTTTCCTTTTAAATCCGAGGGCGGCAGCAGCCGGTTTTTTATCGGCGCGTTAATTTCGCTCGCCAATTTAGTCCTGCCGATCATCCCTTCCATTTTTGCGTTTGGTTATGCCATCGCCGTTTTACGGCAGGTCGTTAATGGCGAAAAACCGGCGATGCCCGAATGGAAAGATTGGGGAAAATTTGGCGTGGATGGATTAAAAGCCAGCCTGGTCAGCCTGGTTTATTTGCTGCCCGCCATCATCCTTTCCATCGCCGGTTGGGGTCTGTATATGCTGCTTTATTTTATCGGCATCTTTTTAACCACTTCAAATTCATCTTCCGAAGGGCTGGGTATGGTTTTAATGCTTTCCGCCCTGGTCATTCTGTTTTTATCCCTGTGTGTCAGCATGATTTTTTACCTGTTGGGAGAAATTCCTTTGCCGGTAGCCCTGGCGCACTGGGTATCACGTGAGCATCTGGGAGCTGCTTTTGATGTTAAAGCCATCTCCAAAATAATTGGCGCCGATAAATGGGGATTCCTTGTGGCATGGGTAGTCGTATTGGGTGTTGGCGCTCTGCTTTATTTTGTTTCAATGATTTTTTATTACACCATCATTTTATGTTTTGTGGCTTTTATCGTTGCCATTCCGGCCGGGTTTTATATGCTGTTGGTATTGGCCGCCCTGTTTGGTCAGTTTTACGCCGAAAACAAAAATGCACTGCTTGAAGAGAATTAACTAAAATTGCTTGTGATCCCTTAAACAGACATCCCGCTCGCGAGCGGGATGTCTGTTTTATAATCTCCCCACCTTCTTTAAAGGGCGTCTTTTCACCCCAAATGTTTAATCATTTCCAGGCAGGCGCGGGCGTGGTGGTAAGGACATTCCCAGGGGCCCATCTTGTAAGTGCCGGGTTTAACCTGATAGTTCTCATCCAGCACTTTACGCCAATCGCCATACTGCCGGTCAGAGAGCTGCTCCAGGGCAAACAACCAGCAGCGCCGCGCCGCAGCCAGATAATGGTCTTTTCCCGAAAGCCGGTAAGCTGTGTAAAAGCCCACCATGCCCTCGGCTGCCGGCCACCAGTGGCGTTCTTTGTTAACATAACCTGCCGGCCGGTCTACTTCATAAACGATACTGCCGTCCGGCCAGAGACCTTCATCATAAACGGCCTGGCTGATTTTTATGGATACCAGTTTAACCTGTTTGATCAGGTCGGCATCAGCCAGGACTTCGGCGGCTTCCAATAACAACCAGCTCGCTTCTATATCATGACCATATGACACCAGCGTCCCCGATGCCATCCACAAATCGTTAAAAAACAGGCGCAGATGGTAAGTTTGCGGATCGATTACATGCTGTAAAAAGATATTCACCAACTGCGCCAGTCTTTCACGCAGGCGTTCCTCCGGCCAAACCCGGTACAGGTTGGTATACCCTTCCAGCATATGTAACAGGGTATTCATTGATTTACGGCAGTCGGGTTCACGGTCGCTCAGGCGCATATCGGCCAGTTCGCCCCAATCGCGAGCGCGCCCTTCCAGGTGACCTCCGCCCTTCGGCTCGTAGGCATGTTTTTCCAACAGGTCAAACAGGTTTTTGGCCAGTTCCAATGCCTCGCGTTTGCCCGAAGCGCGGTAATATTCACTCAAAGCATAAATAGCAAAAGCCTGGGCATAACTGTGTTTACGATCCATCAGCGCTTTGCCGGCAGCATCCACCATCCAATACAAGCCGCCATACAGCGGGTCTACCAGCACCCGTTGGATATAGTCATAGGTGTAATCGGCCATCTGTAAATAAGCCGGATCAGGTTTGTTTAGATAGGCCGCCGAAAACGTCCACAAGATGCGTGTGACCAGAATGGCGGACCGTCCCACCGTGTTATCCAGCACCAGGTCGTTGGTTAACGACCCATAAAAGCCGCCGTTTTCACGATCTACCGTATGATTCATCCAGAAGGGCAGGATATTGTCGTGCAACTCCCGGTCGGCTTCTGTTTTCCATTGTTTTAAATCTATTTTCGAAGGCAGCATCCTATTCCTCCCGCCCAGAGGCAAATTTAAGGTTACGGTCAATCAAATCCAGGCGTTGGCGCACACAGGCAGCCGAAGTGCCGCCATCCGGAGGCGTGTTGATTGCATAATCCAACAGCCGGTCTAACGAGCTGGTAACCACATGGATGCGCGTGTCGGATGAAGCATAATATAGGAAGACAGACCCATCCGCCCGCGCCACCCAGCCGTTGCTAAACACCACGTTGGATACATCTCCGATCCGCTCTTCTGCCACAGGTGCCAAAAAATACCCGCCGGGGGCATGTGTCACCTTCCAGGGTTCGTTTAAATCGCTCAGGTACAGGTATAACACATAACGCAGCCCGGCAGCCGTGCCGCGCACGCCATGCGCCAGGTGCAGCCAGCCCAGTTTCGTTTTAATGGGAGCCGGGCCTTCACCGTTTTTGGATTCTTTGATCGTATGGTACTGCCGCGCTTCAATGACCTGCTCGTTATTAATGACGGCAGGGGTCATGCTTTCAGATGTGCCCCAGCCAATCCCGCCGCCGCTGCCGGCCTGAATAAAATCATCCTGGGGACGGGTATAAAAAGCGTAACGGCCATTAACAAACTCGGGATGTAAAACCACGTTGCGCTGCTGCGGCGAACCGGTTTTTAAATCGGGCAGGCGCTCCCAGGTTTTTAAATCGCGCGTGCGGCAGATGCCGGCCTGCGCCACCGCGCTGCTTAAATCGCCAGGCGCCGCCGCCGGATCTTTGCGTTCGGTGCAGAACAGGCCATAAATCCAACCGTCGGCGTGCTGCACCAGGCGCATGTCGTATACATTGGTATCCGGGTCTTCCGTTTCAGGCAAACAAACCGGTTTTTCCCAAAAGCGAAAATTATCCAAGCCATTGGCGCTCTCGGCCACCGCAAAAAACGATTTGCGATCCCAGCCTTCCACACGGCACACCAGCATAATTTTCCCGTTTAACTCGATTGCGCCGGGATTAAACACGGCATTAATACCCAGCCGTTCCATAAAAAACGGGTTGGTCTGCGGGTTTAAATCGTAACGCCAGCTTAAGGGACTATGTTCGGCGGTTAAAACCGGGTAAAGGTAACGTTCATAGATGCCGTTATAAAGACTCCGGTTCACTTGATTGGGTCGGGTTAACAAACTTTCTTGCTGTGCCAGTAATTGCGCCGGCAAATCCCGGTTAATTTCATTCGACATAAAATTACCTCTAAAACGGCAGGTGCTTAATTAATGTACGCTTTCCAGGCAGCAGCAGGCCACCTGGTGACCCGCTTCAGGCTCCACCAGGGCCGGGTTTTGTTTTTTACAGTCTTCATTTTTTCCGGCCAGCGGGCAGCGGTCATAAAAAATGCAGCCCTGCAAACTTACCCGGCTCTGACTGCTTAATTCAACATCGCCGGGTGTCCATTTTTTATCCAGGCGCGGCACCGAGGCCATTAACATACGCGTATAAGGATGCAGCGGGTTTTCGTATATTTTAGCCGTTTCACCAATTTCCACCACATTACCACGATATAAAATGATGGCGCGTTCGCTGAAATAATGCGCCAGCGACAGGTCATGCGTTACAAACAAAACCGAGAGTCCGCGCGTTCTTTTTAAATCTGCCATCAGGTTTAACACGTCAATGCGGGTCGAAGCATCCAGCATGCTGATGATTTCATCGGCCACCAGAAACTTGCTCTCCAACAGCAGGGCGCGCGCAATCAAAAAACGCTGTAACTGTCCGCCGCTGAGCTGGTGCGGAAACTTGTTTAACACGTGTTCGGGGTTTAACCCCACCGCTTCCAGGGCGTCGTTAACCCGCCGTCCCCAATCGACATTTTTAACCTGCGGAAAAAATTCTTCACGTACAATGCTGAAAATACGGTCGGCTTTAAAAATCGGATTATAACTGCTGAATGGGTCTTGAAAAACACCCTGCACATGGTGATAATATTCTTTTAATTCACCACCCTTGGCCAGGGTGATATCCCGGCCCTGAAAAGAAATGGTGCCTGAACTGATCGAAATCAGTTTTAAGATCATCTTGCCGATGGTGCTTTTACCGCTGCCGCTTTCGCCAATCAGCGACACTACTTCACCTTCTTTAACTTCAAAACTCACGTTATTAACCGCGCGCAGTTCTTTGCTGCCGAAAGTGCCAATTCGATAAACTTTTGAGACTTTATCAAGCTTAAGCATTTTTCTGGTACTCCTTCCAGCAGGCAATGGAATGGCCTTTTTCAATTTCAACAAAAGGCGGTTCTTCAACGCATTTTTCGAAGGCCACCGGGCAGCGATCTCGGAAACGGCAGCCCACCGGCGGGTTAAGCAGCAGCGGCGGGTTGCCCGGAATGCCAGTCAGGCGGTCGTTTTCCGTATACTTGATGCCTACCTTGGGCAGAGTCGAAATAAGCAGTTTGGTATAGGGATGGCGTGGATTATGAATGATGGTTTCGGTGGAGGCTTTTTCAGCCAGTTGCCCGGCATATAAAATCAAAATGCTGTCGGCAATCTGGTATAAAATGGAAATGTCGTGCGTGATAAACAGAATGCTTTTTACAAAACCCGCATCGCGGAACTGTACCAGCATTTCAGAAACGGCTTTCTGGCTGGCCACATCCAGGGCAGAGGTAATTTCATCGGCCAGCAACAGAGACGGATTCAACAGAGTCGAGATAACCATTACCATTCTCTGTTTCATGCCGCCCGACAGTTCAATCGGATACATGTTCAAAACATCCGGGTTTAACTTCACCAGGTCAAGGCGTTTTTTTAGTTCGGGTAAAACGTTTTTATAGTCAACCTTTTTGGCGCTCAGCATTTCTTCAATCATTTTCCCGATCTTGCGGGTCGGGTTCATGGCGTTCATGGCGTATTGCGGAATGATGGAGATCTTCTTAAAACGCACATCGTTCATCTTCTTTTCATCCGCCAGGGGTAAAGTTTCATTATCGAGCAGCACTTCACCTTTTACCAGTTTCATGGGCGGCGCCAGGTGAATCAAACTGTTGCACAGGGTCGATTTGCCGCAGCCTGATTCCCCCGCCAGACCCATAATTTCGCCATCGGCTACTTGAAACGAAGCGTTTTCAAGCGCGCGCACATCGCCGCGCAGGGTTTGATAATAAATGGTGTAATTATTAATTTGTAGGCTCACGGGTTCACATCTCCCTCAGTTTGGGATTAAACACTTCGTCCAAACCCACATTCATGACGTATAAACCGCCCACGATGGCCGTAATGCCCAGGCCCGGTGGAATAAACCACCACCACATGCCCAGGGTAAGCGCACTCCATAACACACCCATGTTCATCATTAACCCCAATGAGATACCCTGTGTCGGCCCCAGACCCAAAAAATCAAGGGTGGCTGCCGTGAGAATGGCGCCGCCGAACATCAAAATAAATGTCATGAACAGATATGACATCATATTGGGCGCAATTTCGGTGAAAACGATTTTAATGGGGTGTCTGCCGCTCAAACGCGCCAGGTCAACAAAGTCGCGGTTGCGCAGGGTAAAGGTTTGCGCGCGAATGGCCCTGGCCGCCCAGGGCCAGGATGTCAGGCCAATGAAGACGCTTTCAATTAAAATACCGCGTACCTTAACATAGGCCGAGAGCACCAGCAGCAGCGCCATGACCGGGATGGTCAGCACGACGTTGGTGAGGATGTTTAACACCTCATCCAGCGTGCCGCCGCGATAACCACCCGCAAAACCGATAATCATACCTAGCAAAGTGCCCAGGCCCCCACCCACAATCCCGACCACAAAGGTGGAGGGCAGACCATAAACAAACTGGGTAAAAACATCTTCGCCAAATGTGGTCGTGCCGAACCAGTATTTTGCGGAAGGCGGCATGGAAGGCGGGCCGACAAACTCGGTGGGATCATAGGTGGTTAAAAAGGGACCGACGATCATTAAGATCACAAAAAAGAGCACGATCCCCAAACCTATGCGCAATTTAACGTTCTTAAAGGCAAAATAAAGAATTTCGTTTTTAAAGATCTTTTCCATTATGACACTCCACCTTGCATTCCGGCGCGTGTGCGCGGATCGATAATTACATACGCAATGTCAATAATGAAGTTGGCAAGTAACACGCCAATGACCACAAACAGGAAACATCCCTGGAGCAAAAAATAATCCTGATTATGAATTGCCTGTAAAATCAGATACCCGATACCCGGATAAGCAAACACTACCTCGGTGGCCAGGGCGCCGGTCACAATTACGCCCAGTTGTAATGCCAGGCCGGTTAACTGCGGCAGCATTGCATTTTGAAATGCATACTGTCTGATCAATCGTTTCGGCATTCCCAGAGCCCCCAGGTAATGAGAATAGTCAGATTCAAGTTCATAAATAATCAGATTGCGCATACCGATGGCCCAGCCGCCAAACTGTACGATAAACAATGAGGCAAAAGGCAGGAACCAGTGTTCTACAAGACTCCAGATAAACACAGGAGTGAAAGCCGGGCGCAAATTAAAGGCATAACCGCCCGCCAGCGGGAAAACCCGCCAGACGATACAAAAAGCCCAGGCCAATAAAATACCCAACCACATATAAGGCGTAGCCGTTAAGATATAACCCAACGGCAACAGGGTGTTATCCAGTTTTTTACTGCGTGCTGCAAAAGCACCAAAATGATTGCCAACAAACCAGCTTAATAAAATGGAAGGTATTAACAACGCAATGTCGTAAGGCACAGCGCCAAGAATGACGTTTACAACCGGGGTCGGGAAGAGGTAAATACTGACTCCCAGATCGCCGTGGAAAATTGCCACCCAGAAGTTAAAATATTGCTGCCAGATGGGTAAATCAAGACCAAACGCCTGCATGTAATAGGTGTACATGCTGCTGACTGCACTGCCGCGCAGCCCCGCGCGTGAAATTAATATGTCCACCGGGTTGCCCGGCATAAAACGGGGAATTAACCAATCTATCGTTACTGCAACAAAAAACGTGAGCACATAAATTATAAGTTTTCGACCAAAATACCGTCTCACTTTGCCTCCTTATATAACTGAAAATCCGGGAAACAGCCCCTCTCCCTTTGTGAGGAAGAGGGGCTGTTTTTACATCATCTTACTTTTGTTCGACGGGTTTCAGGTCAAGGAGCATCTGAGCAGAGGTCATATTCCAATACCCACGCCAGGTAGCGGGCAGGTAGTGGTTGGCATCGTCAGCAGATGAAGGCCAGTTGGTCCAATATTTGGTGCTGGTCTGAGCCCACAGACCGTTGTACCATAACGGGATGGTCGGCAGGTCGGTGAGGGTAATCTTTTGCAATTTGGAGGTGATGGCCAGAATACCGGCATCGTCGCCAACTTTAACTTTATCGAGCTGATCCACCAGGTCAAAGGCTTCCTGGTTGTCATAGCGGCCGTAGTTACCCCACTGAGCCGTTTCGATGGTGTCCAACGGGTGCTGGAAGACCCACATGTAATATGAGTAGACGGTGCTGCTCAACTGGGCTTCGTTGCGGATCGACATATCCAGGGTACCCTTCAGCAGGCTGTCAAGCCAGCCGCCGTAATCGGGATATTCGGGGGTGACTTTAATGCCAATGGCTTCG